>NZ_JBFTNE010000048.1:0-74240 GCF_056397325.1 Cupriavidus sp. 05N39 | reverse complement strand
GCATCCGGCCCAACGGAAAAAAGGACGCAGGCTTGAAAACACATATCGCCCCGGGGCGCGGCAGCGACGACAGCGACGAGTCTGGCGACGACTCGCGCACGCTCGACCGCGAGACCTTTGGCAAGCGTCTGCGCACGGCGCGCAAGGCCTTCGGCTGGACGCTCGCGCACCTCGCCGAACTCTCCGGTGTTTCCATCACCACCATCTCGCGCGCGGAACGCGGGCAACTTGCATTGGGCTACGAGAATTTTGCCGCGCTGGGCAAGGCGCTGCAGATGGATATGGGCTCGATGTTCGCCGGCGCGGGCGTGAAGACGTCGCCGTTCCAGGGGCCCGTCGTGACGCGGGCCGGCGAGGGCGTGACCTACCGGGGCTCTTCGTTTTCCTATGAGTTTCTTGGCACCGAGGCGGTGGGCAAGCAGATGAGCCCGGTGATCGGCACCGTGCATGCGCGCCGCATCGAAGGCCCCGAGGACTTCGCCCGCCATCCCGGCGAGGAATTTGTCTACGTGCTCACCGGCGAGGTCGAGGTGCATTTCGACAACGGCGAGAAGGTGCACCTGGCGCGCGGCGACGCGCTGTACTTCGATGCCCGCATGGGCCATGCCTACGTCAGCGTAAGCCGGCAGCTCGCCAGGGTGGTGGGCGTGACCACCAGCGAAAGCAGCTTCATGAAGTCAGCCCAGGCCGGGGAGGCGGAGGCCGCGCCAGCGCGTGTCGTCAGGCGGCCCCGGGGGAAGGCCGCTGCCGGCAAGGGGCAGGGCAAGGGCTGAGGTGCCCGCGTCAGCGCCGGCTCCGTGGAGCCGCGCGGCTTCGCCCCGGATCCATCCACCGTAATCCCTGCTGCCCTGTGAGGCTTATGTTCGGCCTCGCCGCGCCCGGGCCGGAAGCGTCGTGCGTCGATGCGCCGGTTTCCCGGCTAAGTCCGTTCCTGGAAACTACCGATTGTGGGCAAAATCATAGCCATCCCGCATGGCGGGGCTGGCGTTGGCGGCACGGAAAGAATCCGTCAGCCCTAAAGTATTCCGGCTTGCTGCCGTTAAGCGACCACGCCTTATTCAATCTGTACGCGAGGAGCTGGCATGCTGAAGCGGATCAAGACCCGGCAGCTTCAAGTTGGAATGTTCGTGGCCAGGGTGGGCGGGCCATGGATTGAGCATCCCTTCTGGCGGTCGCGGTTCCTGGTGAACAGCCAGGAACAGATCGACCAGATGATTGCCTCCAAGGTCGAGGAGGTATGGATCGACCTGCTCAAGGGCAAAGGCATTCCGCCGCCCGTGCAGCTGGCGGCAACCGGATCGCTGAGCGTGAAACCCGTGGCCGACGAGCCGGCCAGCGCCGTGCCGCAATCGGCGGTATCGCTGGAGGTGGAGTTCGGGCTCGCGCGGGAAGTCATGAAGAACGGCAAGGCGGTGGTCGGCTCGATGTTCACCGACGCCCGCATGGGCCGCGCGCTCGAAGTGGAGGGCGCCCTGATGCTGGTCGACTCCGTATCGAATTCGCTGACGCGCCATTCGCAGGCCCTGATCGCGCTGGCGCGGCTCAAGGTCCGGGACGACTACACCTATCTGCATTCCTTCGCGGTCTGCGCGTTGATGATCGCGCTCGGACGTACCCTCGGGCTGGACAATGGCGAGGTGCAGCAACTCGGCCTGGCGGGCCTGGTGCACGATATCGGCAAGATTTCCATTCCCACCCAGGTACTGCACAAGCGTGGCGACATGACCGCCGCGGAGATGGCCATGGTGCAGCGCCATCCGTCCGTCGGCTATCGCATCCTCAACGAGGCCAGGCTCTACAGCAATATCCCGCTCGATGTCTGCGTGCACCATCACGAACGGATCGACGGGCGCGGCTATCCGTTCGGCCTGCATGGGCATGAGATCAGCGTGCACGCCAAGATCGCGGCGGTGTGCGACACCTATGACTCGCTGACCTCCAGCCGCCCGGGGCACCAGGCCTGGACGCCGGCGCGGGCGCTCGAATACATGGCGGTGCGGGTCGATACCTTGTTCGACCGCACCGTGTTCCAGGCTTTCACCAGGTCGATCGGCATCTATCCGCTGGGCACGGTGCTGCGCTTGCGCTCCGGACGGCTGGCGGTGGTGTTTGCACAGAACGACAACGAGCCGCTGCGCCCGCGGGTCAAGGTGTTCTACTCGCTGAGCGAGGCCGCGCAGGTGGGCCCCGAAACACTGGACCTGAGCGAGGCGGAAGACACCATCGTGAGCTTCGAGGACCCGGCGCAATGGGGCTTCCGCGACGAACAACTGCTGGAACTCTGCGCAGCCTGACCGGCGATCCATCCTGCGAGGCGCATCTTGTCCGCAAGGACAGCGTCAGGCGGCCCAGGCCTGTTCGAGGATGCGCGCGGCATCGCCACCGCCCGCGCTGATGCCCATGACGGCACCCCATTCCGGGTCGAAGCGGCTGGCCAGGAAGGCGCCGGCGGTGGCCGCATCGGCATGCTGGAGCATCAGGCAGGCCTGGGCGGTCAGCACCAGCCGCGCGGTGGTGCGGCGGGCCTCGGCCTGCTGCTCTTCCTCGGGCAGGCGCAGCGCCGCGCGCAATGCCGCCACGCTGGCCTGGATGCGCGGCTCGCCCGCGCCCACGACGCTCATCTGGTCCAGCACGCGCAGGTAATCCTCTGGGTTGCGGCCGATGGCGCGCAGCACGTCCAGGCACATCACGTTGCCCGAGCCTTCCCAGATCGAGTTGACGGGCGCTTCGCGGAACAGCCGGCCCATCGGGCCTTCCTCCACATAGCCGTTGCCGCCGAAAACTTCCATTGCCTCGCCGGTCATTTCAACCGCGCGCTTGCAGATCCAGAACTTGGAGGCGGGCGTGAGGATGCGGCGCCATGCGAGACGGGCGGGATCGCCGGTGGCTTCGAAGGCGGTGGCCAGGTCCATCGCCAGCAGCATCGCGGCTTCCGCCTCCAGCGCCATGTCGGCCAGCAGCCTGACCATCAGCGGCTGGCGGATCAGCGGCTTGCCGAAGGCGCTGCGGTGGCGCGCATAGTGCAGGCACTGCACCAGCGCCTGGCGCAGGAAGCCCGCGCTGGAGAGTGCGCAGTTCAGGCGGCTGTAGGTGGCCATCTCCAGGATGGTGGGAATGCCGCGGCCCTCGTCGCCCACCATGATGCCCCAGGCTTCACGGAATTCCACTTCGCTGCTGGCGTTGGAACGGTTGCCCACCTTGTCCTTCAGGCGCTGGATCTCGATGGGGTTCTTGCTGCCGTCGGGCCGCCAGCGCGGCACGAAGAAGCAGGAGGAGCCGGCTTCGGTATTGGCCAGTACCAGGTGGGCATCCGACATCGGCGAGGAGAAGAACCACTTGTGGCCAGTGATCAGGTACTCGGCGCCGCGTCCCTCGCCGCGGCCGGGTACCGCGCGGGTGGTATTGGCGCGCACGTCGGAGCCGCCTTGCTTCTCCGTCATGCCCATGCCTACGTTGATCGACGGCTTTTGCTCGATGGGGATGTCGCGCGGATCGTAGGCCGGGGTCAGCAGCTTGCCGCCGAGCTGCGCGAACAGGTCCGGCTCCTTGCGCAGCACGGGGATGCAGGCCTGGGTCATGTTGGTGGGGCAGAGCGAGCCGGACTCGATCTGGCAGTGCATGTAAAGCGAGGCTGCATACGAGGCCCAGGCGGACGGGCGCGTATCGGCGAAGGGCAGGTTGGCCAGGCCGCTCCTGCGCGCGATGGTCATCATCGCGTGCCAGCCGGGGTGGAAGCGGACCTGGTCGATGCGCTCGCCGATGCGCGAGTGCGTATGCAGCTCGGGGTGGTGGCGGTTGGCATCCTCGGCGTGGCGGATGGTTGCCTCGGCGCCGAGTACCGCGCCCTGGCGTTCAAGCTCGGCTTCGTTCCAGGCCGCGCCGGCGCGTTCCACGGCACGCCGGATGCCGGGGTCGCTGGTGTAGAGGTTGTAGTCCTTGAGTTCGGGGACCTGGTTGGTGATGGCATGGGTGGCGTTCATTGCGGGCTGTCTCCTTGGGCCGGACTGGCAGGGCTCGCTGCCGCCCGTTAGATTCGAAAGGTCATTCTAGATACAATGCCCAGCCTGCATGTTCGGCTTTCGGAGCACCATGAACCCACAGCAGAAAGGCCCGGAAAAACCTCGCCGCAAGCCGGTGCAGTCGCGCTCGTGGCAGACCTCGCTGGCCATTCAGGAGGCCTTTGTTCGGCTTTTGGCCGGGCAGGATTACGGGCAAGTGACGATTCGCGCCATCGTCGACCTGGCCGGGGTGGGGCTGGGTACCTTCTATGAGTACTTCGGCAGCAAGGAAGAATTGGCCCGTGTTTGCCTGCATCTGCGTGCCAAGCGCATCGTGCAGTCCATGGACGAATGCCTGGCGCAACGCCGGGGCGAGCCCATCGCAGTGATCGTGGACGCGCTGATTGCCGTCAATGTCGGGCACCACCGGGAGACGCCGGAGCGGTGGGGGCCGGTCTACCTGCTGGAGCGGCACTATTCGGGGCGCGCGGCGTATCGAAAGATGTATGGGAGGTTCGTGGTGCTGTGGAGCCGGGCGCTGCAAAGCGCCGCCGACGCGCCGCCAGCCCCGGTGATCGAGGAGGCCTCGGTGACGCTGCAGGCCATCGTCTACGGCCTGATCTCGCATGCCTGCATCGACGAAGGGGAGGAAATCGATTTTCCGCGGCTGATGCGGCGGCTGCGGGGGGCTGCGCATGGGTATCTGGGTACGCTGGGCGAGCCGCCCGAGGTACTGAACGAAGCAGGCAAGACGCGCCAAAACCGTCTGAAATGACGACGGCTGTCACTCCCTCTCCCCCGGCTTGCTCTCCCACAAGTGGGAGAGGGGAGCAAACATGCGGTTGAAGTAAGCCGCAGCCGCGGGCCACAAAAACAAAACCGGCGCCATCGGCGCCGGTTTCGTCTTACTGCCAGGGCTGAATCCAGCTTACTGGATCTTGGCCTTTTCCTTGAGCGACTTCATCATCGCCTGGAACTGCTCGCGCTGCCAGTTCTGGTCGCCCATCAGCATCTGCACCAGCTGCGGCTTGACTTCTTCGAAGGTCGGGATCTTGGCGTCGCGCACGTCGTCGAGCTGGATGATGTGCCAGCCGAACTGGGTCTTGACCGGGGTCTCGGTCATCTGGCCCTTCTTCAGCCCCGTCATGGCGGCGGAGAATTCCGGCACGTAGCTGCTGCTGTTGGCCCAGTCAAGATCGCCGCCGTTGGCCGCGGAGCCCGGGTCCTTGGACGAGGCCTTGGCCAGGTCTTCGAACTTGGCGCCGGCCTTGATCTTGGCGATGATGGCGCGCGCGTCGGCTTCTTTTTCCACCAGGATGTGGCGGGCGTGGTATTCCTTGCCGCTGCCGAACTGGGACTTGATCTTGTCGTATTGCTTGCGCAGTTCTTCGTCGCTGGCGCCGTGGGTCTTGACGTAGTCTTCGAAGACGGCACCGGCCAGCACATTGAGCTTGGCCTGTTCCAGTTGTTCCTGCAGGTCRTCGCGCTGGGTCAGGCCGCGCTTGTTGGCTTCCTGCAGCAGCAGCTCACGGTCGATCAGCATGGTGCGGGCACGGTCGCGCAGTTCTGCGCTGGGAGGCTGTCCGGTGCCGGCTATCAGCTTGTCCAGCTTGGCCGAGGGGATCGCCTTGCCATTCACGACGGCGGCGTTCTGGGCGAGGGCGGGCAAGCTGCCAGCGGCAAGCACAGCCGCCAGGCTGAACGAGAGGACTGTGGTCTTCATGGAATCAGGTCTGAGAGTTGCTCGAGGAATCGCGGGAGGTTTCGCGGGATTCAAGTTCTTGGTCGGTCAGCGCCGTCACTGCCAGCGCATGGATTTGCGTGGGGAACAGATCGCGCAGCGCATCATACACCATGCGGTGGCGTGCCACCCTGGTGCTGCCGGCAAATTGCCCGCTGACGATGGTCACGTGATAGTGCCCGCCGCCGGAGGCGGCGCCGGCATGGCCGGCGTGCAGCGCGCTGTCGTCGCGCACCTCTACGCGGGAGGGAGAAAGGGCTGCGCGCAGCAGGGCTTCGATTTGTGCGGGTTCTGCGGCCATCGGCGTTTGTGCTTGTCCTGGTGGGAGTCCGGCCGGGGCCGGACGGTCAGTCTTGGAAGGCGCGGCGGGAACGGCCCGCCGGGGCGCTTACTCGGAGGTGTTTTCCTGCATGTGGCGCGACAGCCAGACGCTTTGCGCCAGGATGAACACCAGCATCAGGCCCATGCTGCCGAACAGCTTGAAATTGACCCAGGCATCGGTGGAGAACTGGTACGCCACGTAGAGGTTGACCACGCCCATCACGGCGAAGAAGGCGGCCCAGGCGGCGTTGAGCTTGCCCCAGGCGGCTTCCGGCATGGTCACCTGCTTGCCCAGCATGGCGCGGATCAGGTTCTTGCGCCAGATCAGCGCCGACAGCGTCAGCGTGGCGGCAAACAGCCAGTACAGCACGGTGGGCTTCCACTTGATGAAGGTCTCGTTGTGCAGCAGCAGCGTGGCGCCGCCGAACACCGAGATGATCACCAGGCTGACCCACTGCATCGGCTCGACCTTGCGGTGGCGCAGCCAGACCCAGCCGATCTGCACCACGGTGGCGGCGATGGCCACTCCGGTGGCGGCGTAGATGCCCGCGAACTTGAAGGCGACGAAGAACAGGATGACCGGAAACAGGTCGAACAGGAATTTCATGCGGACTGGATTGAGCGACGCAAGGTCGAGGACAGGGTTGGCGGCGAACCGCCGCGCGGGCGGTTCGGGCTTAGCGCGGCGTGTCGGGCGATGTCGGCGCGGCGTCACCCGCATCGAAGTCGGCGGGGTCGCGCTCATCGAATTTTAGCGCAGCCGAGTTGATGCAGTAGCGCAGACCGGTGGGCGCAGGGCCATCTTCGAAAACATGGCCGAGATGGCTGCCGCATTCCTTGCAGCGGACTTCCACCCGTACCATGCCGTGGGTGCGGTCGGTGTGCTCATCGATCACCTCGCCGTTGATGGGGCGGAAGTAGCTGGGCCAGCCGCAACCGGCGTCGAACTTGGTGCTGGCTTCGAACAGCGGCGTGCCGCAGCCGACGCAGCGGTAGGTGCCGCGCTCCCAGTGGTCCCAGTAGCGGCCGGTGAAGGGCCTTTCGGTGGCCGCCTCGCGGGCAACGCGGTATTCGATGTCGGAGAGTTGCTCGCGCCACTCGGCTTCGGTCTTTTGCGTGGTCATATCCGGCTTTCCTTTCTGGTTGGCTGGGAAACGATCGCTTTTCGTCACCCACGGCCAGTTGGTCGTATCTCGACTGCCAATCCTTACAGCGTGGCCGCGTGCTTATGACGAACAGCTCACTTCCAGCCCCGCGGCCCAGTCCGGCGGCAACGCGGCATAGCCTTCCGCTTCGGGCTGCTCGTCGAAAGGGCGCGACAGCACAGCCAGCAGGCGGTCAACCTCGCTGAAATCGTTCTCGCGAGCACGGCGGATGGCGGTTTCGGCCAGGTGGTTGCGCAGTACGTACTTGGGGTTGACCGCCAGCATGGCCACCGCCCGCGCGGCGTCGACGGAGTTCTCGGCACGCAGCCGTGCGCGGTACTTGTCGGCCCAGGCATCCCATGCCGCGCGATCCAGGAACAGGTCGCGCACCGGCGCATCCTGGCTGCCATCGACGGAAGAGATGCGGGCGAGATTGCGCCAGAACAAGGTGTAGTCCACGCGCTGTGTGTGGAGCAACTGGAACAGGTCGGTCAGCAGCGGTTCGTCGTCCTCGTCGCCGGCGCCCGTTGGACGCAGGCCCAGCTTGTCGCGGTATTGCCGGAAAAAGGCCGCGGCATAGCGCTCGCGGAACGGATCGAGCGCGGCGCGCGCGGCTTGCACCGCGGCATCGGTGGCGGCCTTGCCGGCTTCGCCTTCGTCCTTGCCATCGCCCTCGCGCCACAGCGGCATCAGCGCCTGGGCCAGGCAATGGAGGTTCCAGAACGCAACCTGCGGCTGCTGGCTGTAGGCGTAGCGGCCCTGCGTGTCCGTGTGGTTGCAGATGTGGTTGGCGTCGAAGGCATCGAGGAAGCCGAAGGGGCCGTAGTCGATGGTCAGGCCGAGAATCGACATATTGTCGGTATTCATCACGCCGTGGCAGAAGCCTACCGCCTGCCAATGCGCCATCAGGTCCGCGGTGCGCAGCGAGACTTCGCGCAGCAACGCCTGGTACGGCTGCTTGTCCTCGCGGCATTCCGGCATGAAGCGGTTGATGACGAAGTCCGCGAGCTGGCGCAGCGCGCCGATATCCTCGCGCGCGGCGAAATGCTCGAAATGGCCGAAACGGATGAAGGAGGGCGCCAGCCGTGTCACCACGGAGGCGGTCTCGATGGTTTCGCGTCGCACAGGAGCGTCCGAGCCGACGATGCACATGGCGCGGGTGGTGGGCACGCCCAGCGCGAACATGGCTTCCGAGCACAGGTATTCACGGATCGAGGAGCGCAGCACGGCGCGGCCGTCTGCCATGCGCGAGTAGGGCGTCATGCCCGCGCCCTTGAGCTGGATTTCCCAGGGGCCGCCGGCGGTGCGCGCTTCCGCCAGGCGGATCGCGCGCCCGTCGCCCAGCTGGCCGGCCCAGACGCCGAACTGGTGGCCGGAATAGACGCTGGCAAGAGGATCCGCCCACTCGGGTACGTGATTTCCTGCAAAAATTTCGATGAAGCTACGCTGTGTTGCATCATCCGCGTTCCAGCCCAGCAGGCCGGCGGCCGCCGGCGATACGCTTACCAGCCGTGGGGAGGGTAGCGGCGTCGGGGCAAGCCGGGTAAAGAAGCGCGCTCCCAGGTCGGCAAAGCCGGGCACGGTCGTGAACGGCGGGACGGCCGCAGCCGCGTCCAGTTGGGCGGGGCTGGCGGCTTCAGGCAAGGCGCGGGGGGCGCCGGTTGGCTCGGGAGAGTTCACTGAGGCATCACTGTGGGTGGCTGGGCACTGCAGCGCCAGCATGTCGAATTTCTCGCAAGTGCGCTTGCAGGCTAGGGAAAACGACATRTTGAGGTGCAACATGGCAGGCGGTATTGTACTTCCACGCCGTCGTTCGCATCTCTGACCGCCGTTGCCACCACAATGTTTCCGGTTATTCCTTAAGTCCCGTCCCCGACGCACCGCGATGGGGCCGGAGTGCAGCAACCCAGCCTTCCGGATATGGCGCTGCACAAAGGATTCCCGTTGACGTTTCATCAATGGATGGCAACAATCGGCCAAAAAATAGAACGGTTGTTCGTTTTTCTAACGAATCTCAAAAAATTTCAGGAGACTATTCCATGGCATTGATGGGTCAAATGATGAGCGAACCCCTGCTCATTTCCTCCATCATCAAGCACGCCGCCCGCCACTATGGCGGCACGGAAATCGTCTCGCGACGGACCGAAGGCGATCTGCACCGCTATACCTATCGCGACTGCGAGCTGCGTGCCCGCAAACTGGCCCAGGCCATTGCCGCGCTGGGCGTGCAGTCGGGCGACCGTGTCGGCACGCTGGCCTGGAATGGCTATCGCCACCTGGAGATCTACTACGCGGTGTCGGGTTCGGGGGCGGTATGCCATACCGTCAACCCGCGCCTGTTCCCTGAGCAGGTCGCCTACATCATCAATCACGCCGAGGACCAGTACGTCTTCTTCGATGCCACCTTCCTGCCGCTGGTGGAAGGCGTGGCGGCGCATTGCCCGGGCGTGAAGGGCTGGGTGATGATGAGCGACCGCGCGCATATGCCGGCCGACGCCAAGGTGCCGCTGCTGTGCTACGAAGACCTGATCGACGCGCAGGACGGCAACTACGCCTGGCCGCAGTTCGACGAGAACACAGCGTCCAGCCTGTGCTACACCTCCGGCACCACCGGCAACCCCAAGGGCGCGCTGTATTCGCACCGTTCCACCGTGTTGCATTCCTACGCATCCGCGCTGCCGGATGCGCTGGGGTGCTCGGCGCGCGACGTGATCCTGCCCGTGGTGCCGATGTTCCACGTCAACGCGTGGGGCCTGCCGTATTCGGTGCCGCTGGTCGGGGCCAAGCTGGTGCTGCCGGGCGCCAAGCTCGACGGCGCCTCACTCTACGAATTGTTCGAGCTGGAGAAGGTGACCTTCTCGGCCGGCGTGCCCACGGTGTGGCTGGGCTTGCTGCAGTACGTGCAGGCCAACAAGCTCAAGTTCTCCACGTTCCATCGCACCGTGATCGGTGGCTCGGCGGCGCCGCCGGCCATGATCCGCACGCTCAAGGAACTGGGCGTGGAAACCATCCACGCCTGGGGCATGACCGAGATGTCGCCGCTGGGCACGTCGTGCAGCCTGCTGGCTAGCCACGACGGCCTGCCGGAAGACGAGCGGCAGAAGATCCAGGAAAAGCAGGGCCGSGTGATCTAYGGCGTSGACATGAAGATYGTCGACGGCGACGGCAMCGARCTGCCCTGGGACGGCAAGGCCTTCGGCGACCTGCACGTGCGCGGTCCCTGGGTGATCGAGCACTACTACCGCAACGACGCTTCGCCGCTGGTGGATGGCTGGTTCCCCACGGGCGACGTGGCCACCATCGATCCCGACGGCTATATGCAGATCACCGACCGCAGCAAGGACGTGATCAAGTCCGGCGGCGAGTGGATCTCCTCGATCGATATCGAGAACGTGGCAGCCGCCCATCCCGCGGTGCATATGGCGGCCTGTATCTCCTGCTATCACCCCAAATGGGATGAGCGCCCGCTGCTGGTCGTGATGAAGCGGCCCGGTGCCGAGGTGACGCGCGAGGAGTTGCTCAAATACTTCGAAGGCAAGGTCGCCAAATGGTGGATCCCCGACGATGTGGCTTTTGTTACCGAGATTCCGCTGACCGCCACCGGCAAGATGCAGAAACTCAAGCTGCGCGAGCAATTCAAGGACTACCGCCTGCCGGCGGCCTGACCCCAAGCGAAGGCGGCCACAGAGCCGCCAATCCTTGCCGGCCATACGGCCGGCGCCTGCACGAAGGTTCGAGGCGCGCCGAGGTTTCGGGAGAGGGCGCCGCCGCGAACCGGAAATTACAGCCAACAATAAAACCGAAGGAGACAAGCATGATCAGATTGCGTCCGCTCGTGGCCGCCACGGCCATTTTCGCGGCAATGGGTTCCGGGGTCGCGGCTGCCGATACGGTGAAGATCGCCTTTATCGATCCGCTGTCCGGCCTGATGGCGCCGGTGGGCCAGAACCAGCTCAAGAGCTGGCAGTTCGTCGCGGACATCGCCAACCAGAAAAACTGGGGTGGCGGGCACAAGTTTGAAGTGGTTGGCTTCGACAACAAGCTCTCGCCGCAGGAAAGCCTGACCATCCTCAAGCAGGCGGTGGACCAGGGCATCCGCTACATCGTGCAGGGCAATGGCTCCTCGGTGGGCCTGGCGCTGGAAGACGCGGTGGCCAAGCACAACGAGCGTAATCCGGGCAAGGAGATCGTCTACCTGAACTACGCCGCGGTGGACCCGGACATGACCAACAGCAAGTGCAACTACTGGCACTTCCGCCTGGACGCCAACTCCGACATGAAGATGGAAGCGCTGACCACTTACCTGGCCAAGGATCCCGGCGTCAAGAAGGTCTACCTGATCAACCAGAACTACTCCTTCGGCCACCAGGTGGCGCGCGCCGCCAAGGACTACCTGAAGCGCAAGCGTCCGGACATCCAGATCGTCGGCGACGACCTGCACCCGCTGGCCCAGGTCAAGGACTTTGCCCCGTACGCGGCCAAGATCAAGGCCTCCGGCGCCGACACCGTGATCACCGGCAACTGGGGCAGCGACCTGGCCCTGCTGATCAAGGCCGGCAAGGACGCGGGCCTGACCACCAACTACTACACCTACTACGGCGCCACCACCGGCGTGCCGACCGCCATGGGGCCGTCGGAAGCCGGACGTGTCAAGTACGTCGGCTACTACAACCCCAACAACAAGGGCTTCAAGGGCGGCGATGTCATCGAAGGCTTCAAGAAGAAGTACAACGACGACTTCTACGTGATGGCCGCCTATACCGGCATCGCCATGCTGGGCAAGGCGTTCACGGATGCCAAGTCGACCGATCCGGTCAAGGTGGCCAAGGTGCTCGAAGGGATGAAGGCCGACAGCCTGAACGGTACGGTGGAGATGCGCGGTTCGGACCACCAGGCCCAGCAGTCGCTGGTGGTGGCTACCTGGACCAAGGTCGACGGCAAGGAGATCAAGTTCGACCAGGAAAACACCGGCTTTGGCTGGAAGACCGATGCGCTGATGGACCAGTATGTGGCAGCGCAGCCGACTTCCTGCCAGATGAAGCGCCCGGGCTAAGCCTGCGCTTGGCGGGCAGCGCGGCCAGGTCCGGCGCGCCGGCCCGATCCTGCATACTTCGGTCGGCCCGGGGCGACGTCTGTCGCCGCGGGCGGGTGACGCGCACCCGCGTGCATCCGTTTCCAGACCGGCCAGCGGCAGCCAGCAGGCTGACCGGTGCCAGATTGAAGGATATGTTGTGGAATTCTTCGTCATCTCTCTATTGAACGGCGTCAGCTACGGGCTGCTGCTATTCATGCTCTCTTCCGGGCTTACGCTGATCTTCAGCATGATGGGCGTGCTGAACTTCGCGCACGCCAGTTTCTACATGCTGGGCGCCTATTTCGCCTACACCATCGCCAGCAAGATCGGCTTCTGGCCCGCGCTGATCTTCGCGCCGCTGCTGGTGGCCGGCGCCGGGGCGCTGGTGGAGCGTTTCGGGCTGCGTGCCGTGCACAAATACGGACACGTGGCCGAGCTGCTGTTCACCTTCGGCCTGGCCTACCTGATCGAGGAAGGGGTCAAGCTGGTATGGGGCCTTGCCGCCGTGCCTTACCGCATTCCGGCCGAACTGGATGGCCCGCTGTTTACCGTATTCACCTCCTCCTTCCCCAAATACCGCGCCTTCATGATGCTGGTGTCGCTGGCCATGCTGGTGGCGATCTACCTGGTGCTCACCCGCACCCGCATCGGGCTGATGATCCAGGCCGCGCTGACCCATCCCGAGATGGTCGAGGCGCTTGGCCACAATGTGCCGCGCGTGTTCATGATGGTGTTTGGCGGCGGCGCCGCGCTGGCGGGGCTGGCAGGCGTGATCGGGGGCAATGCCTTCATCACCGAGCCGTCGATGGCGGCGGCCGTGGGGTCGATCGTTTTCGTGGTGGCGGTGGTGGGCGGCATGGGGTCACTGGTGGGGGCGTTCATTGCCTCGCTGCTGATCGGCGTGCTGCAAACCTTCGCCGTCACGCTCGATGCCTCGCTGGCAGGCTTGCTGGGCTCGATCGGCCTGCAGATTACCGACAGCACGCCGCTGTCTTCGCTATGGAAGCTCACGGTGGCGCAGGTGGCCCCGGTCCTGCCGTATTTGTTGCTGGTGGTGATGCTGATTTTCCGCCCGCGTGGTTTGATGGGTACGAGGGAGGGCTGACAGCATGGAGACGACAATGCAACAACGCCGCGAGGCGGTCGTGACCGGCCGCACCATGCGCTACCGCCCGTTGAACCTGGCGCGCTGGATCATCTGGGGCCTGACTGCGTTCCTGATGCTGGTGATGCCGCTGTTTTTCTCCGGCGGCTTCGCCATCACGCTGATGTCGCAGATGGGCATCATGATTATTTTCGCGCTGTCCTACAACATGCTGCTCGGGCAGACCGGCATGCTGTCGTTCGGCCATGCGGTCTATGCGGGCCTGGGCGCGTTTATTGCCATCCATGTGCTCAACATGGTGGGCGCGGGCAAGGTGTGGCTGCCGGTGTCGCTGCTTCCGGTGGTGGGCGGCCTGGCCGGCGCCTTCTTCGGCGTGCTGTTTGGCTACGTCACCACCAAGAAATCCGGCACCACCTTCGCCATGATCACCATGGGCATCGGCGAGATGGTGTTCGCCAGTTCGCTGATGTTCCCCGATTTCTTCGGCGGCGAAGGCGGCATTTCCACCAACCGCATGGTGGGCGATCCGGTGTTCGGCATCACCTACGGGCCGGGACGGCAGGTGTACTACCTGATCGCGGTGTGGTGCCTGCTGTCGATGGTGGCGATGTACGCCTGGACGCAGACGCCGCTCGGCCGCATCGCCAACGCGGTGCGCGACAACCCGGAGCGGGTCGAGTTCATCGGCTATAACACCCAGCGCGTGCGCTACCTGGTGCTGATCCTGTCTGCCTTCTTCGCCGGTATTTCAGGCGCGCTGTCGGCCATCAACTTCGAGATCGTGTCGGCGGAAAACGTCAGCGCGGTACGCTCGGGCGGGGTGCTGCTAGCCGCCTTCATCGGTGGCGCGGGCGTGTTCTTCGGGCCGGTGATCGGCGCCGTGGTGTTCATCCTGTTCGCGGTGGCGCTGTCGGACCTGACCAAGGCGTGGCTGCWGTACCTTGGCCTGTTCTTCGTGCTGATGGTCATGTTCGTGCCGGGCGGTATCGCCAGCCTGCTGATGATGCAGGTGCCGCTGCTCGCGCGCGGCAAGCTGCGCCGCATGCTGCCGGATTATGGCCGCGCCGCGGCCGCCGGGCTGGTGCTGCTGGCSGCGSTGATCCTKACCGTGGAACTGATCTACAAGGTGCAGGTGGATAGCGCGAATGGCACCGCGATGACGCTGTTCCGTATCGGCTTCGACGCCGGCACCGTCACGCCGTGGCTGGTGGCGGCCGCACTGTGGGTGGCCGGCCTGCTGGCCTGCCGCGCCGCGCGGACGCGGGTGCGCGCCACCTGGGACAAGGTACAAGCCGAAATGGCGGGAGGTACGGCATGAGCGCCGCGCTGGAATTGAACGATGTGCGCAAGAAGTTCGGCCAGACCGAAATCATCCGGGGTGTCAACCTGACCATCCCCAAGGGGGAGCGCCATGCGCTGATCGGCCCCAATGGGGCCGGCAAGTCGACCACTTTCAACCTGATCTCCGGCCGTTTCGCGCCCAGTTCGGGCACGGTCAGGCTAAACGGGCAGGAGATCGGCGGGCTGCAACCCTTCGTGATCAATCGCATGGGGCTGTCGCGCAGCTTCCAGATCACCAATATCTTTCACCGGCTGTCGGTGTTCGAGAACCTGCGCTGCGCGGTGCTCTGGTCGCTGGGCTACAAGTACTCGTTCTGGCATCGCCTGTCGGAGTTGCGCGACGCGCGCGAGCGCGCCGAGGAAGTGCTGGAGCTGATCGGCCTGCATCACCGCCGCAATACCCAGGCCAGCCTGCTCACCTATGCCGAGCAGCGCGCGCTGGAGATCGGCATCACCATCGCCGGCGGCGCGGAAGTGATCCTGCTGGACGAACCCACCGCCGGCATGAGCCGTTCGGAGTCCGACCACGCGGTGGAGCTGATCCGCCGTGTCACCGTGGGCAAGACGCTGGTGATGGTGGAGCACGATATGAGCGTGGTATTCGGCCTGGCCGACCGCATCTCCGTGCTGGTCTACGGCGAAGTCATCGCCACCGACACCCCCGAGGCCATCCGCGCCAACCGCAAGGTCAAGGAAGCCTACCTGGGTACCACCCTCGACGAACCCGCCACCGAAGGAGCGCACTGATGGGCAAGCGCATGCTGGACGTGCAGGGACTGCACGCCTACTACGGCAAGAGCCATATCCTCCACGGGGTCGATGCGCATATCGACGAAGGCGAAATCGTCGCGCTGCTGGGCCGCAACGGGGTGGGACGCTCGACCATGGCCAAGGCCATCCTCGGCATGGTCAAGGCGGAGGGTTCGGTGCGCTTTCGCGACGAGGAGATCCTCGGGCGGCGCACTTTCGAGATCGCCCACCTCGGCATCGGCTATGTGCCGGAAAACCGCGATATCTTCCCCACGCTGACGGTGCGCCAGAACCTGCTGCTGGGCGAAAAGCGCAATCCGCGCCAGTCCAAGCCCCGCTGGACGGTGCAGGACATGTACAACATGTTCCCGCGCCTGAAGGAACGAGAGAACACGGCCGCCGGCGTGCTCTCCGGCGGCGAGCAGCAGATGCTCACGCTTTGCCGCACGCTGATGGGCGACCCCGACCTGGTGCTGATCGACGAGCCCACCGAAGGGCTGGCCCCGATGATCGTCACGCTGGTGGGCGACTACCTGAAGGTGCTGAAGGAGCGTGGCGTGTCGGTGCTGCTGATCGAGCAGAAGCTGGCCATCGCGCTGGATATTTCCCAGCGGGTCTACGTGATGGGGCACGGGCACATTRTGTTCGAAGGCTCGCCGCAGGATCTCAAGGCGAATGCGGCCATTCGCAAGGAATGGCTGGAGGTGTAGGGCGGTTGGTGCCCGGTGTTCGATATGACGCGGGACATTGGTAAAACAGCCAGCATGCGCTGGCTGATTTACCATTTGGCGATCGTTCGCTTCGCCATCGGCTGGAAGCAACGGCGCCGCCTCGCCGACGCTTATTTCGCCTTCAGAAACTCCCCGACCTCCAGCAACACCAACTCATTGTCGTCCGCCTTGTCAGGCTCTCGGCTGCTGGAAAACGGCAGGTTGTTGTCGTTGCCAACCACGATATGGGTGGGGTCCACCACGTCTACGTTCTCGATCGTGAAGAACGGGAACTTGAGCACGCCGTCGTTGAGCGGCTTGCGGGCCAGCTTGTCGGGGTCGGCGATATTGAGCAGGTCGATATAGCCGATCTTGCGCACCGGCCCGCCGGCGTTGGCATCGGTCAGCTCAACCTTGTAGATGCGCTTGAACCTGGCGATGTCGGAGAAGCAGTCGCTGCGCTTCTGGCCTTCGGGGCAGGCCTTGTCGGCCGTGCCTTCGCCGTTGTCGCGTTCGATGATCAGGCCCGTGGTGGCGTCGATCATGTTGAAGTCGCCGATGGCGTTGCCGTTGGCTTCCAGCGGGTACTTCCACGAGCGGCCCGTCCATTTGCCGGCCTGGGTGTCGAACTCCAGCACGCGCAGGGTTTCCTTGCCGTCGGTGCGTTCGAAGTCCTTGGCCTGGGCGTTCCAGACCGGGCCTTCAAGCAGCGCATAGAGCTTGCTGCCGTCGGGCGACGAGGCCATGCCTTCGAAGCCCTTGGAGCGCTTGACCTGGAAATCCACCGCGCCACCCGGCACGCCGGGCGTGGTTACGGCAGGGTGGTCGGGGGAGCGCACGGGCTTGCCGTCGACCAGCGTGTCGTACACGGCCAGCACCTTGCCTTGCAGGTCGGCCTTGATCAGGAAGGGGCCGAATTCGTCGCCGATCCACAGCGCGCCGCCGGCGAACTGGAAGCTCTCGGTGTCGAAGTCCGATCCCGTCAGGTAGCGCTGTTTGGTCCCTTCGTGGACGATGCGGAAGGGTACCTTCTTGTCCGGATCGTGGAGGAACACGGTGCCGAGGCGCCGAAGCTTGCCGCTCTTGAAGTCCACCTTGTAGTGGTTCAGGTAGAGCATGAAGTCGGGCGAGTTGGCCTTGCTGCCGGCGCCATTGTCGGTCAGCACCCAGAAGCTGCCGTCATGGCCGGCCAGGGTGGCGGGGTAGGCGGGCGCGGCGGCCGTCTGTGCCACGGCGGGCAGGGCCCATGCGGCAGCGGTGATGGTGATTACAGCAGTGACGGTCGCGGACGGAAGCATGCGCATGTAGGTGAACAATCGAGTCGAAAGACCACTACGATGCATGGTCAGCGTGACGGCGGCATGAAAGGAGTGTGACGGGAGCATGACAGGCAAGTGTCTCGAAATGTCTCGAACTGACAACGGCCGCACCGGCCAGGAAAGGTTCGACCCGGCTGAGGCTTGGCCATGACGCAGCTCCCGCATGCCAGGTGCCACGCAGGAGCAAGCGCGCGGCTACTTGCCGGCTTGCTCGGAAAAGCGATTAGCTTATGAGGCGGGCGGGCATGCACTTATAAAAAAGATATTGTTTGGCCGGAGCGCTGTGCGCAATACGCTACGCGCTTTTCCTGAACGCCTGCCATGTCCTCTCCTTCCGCATTGACAACACGCGCCTTCGCCGCGCTGCTAGCCCTCGCTACGTTCACGGCCCCCCTGGCCGCGAATGCCCAGAGCCCGATACTGGAGCAGATCCGTGAATCGGGCACGATCACAATGGGTTATCGCGAGGGCGCGCTACCGTTCTCTTTCTCCGACATCAAGGGGCAGCCTTCGGGCTACGCCGTGGACCTGTGCCTGCGCGTGGCCGAGGCCGCGCGCCAGAAGCTCGGCTTGAAGGACCTGAAGGTGCGCTGGCTGCCGCTGACGGCGCAGAGCCGCGTGCCCGCCGTGATGAACGGCCTGGTGACAGTCGACTGCGCGCCCAATACCAATACGGTCGAGCGCCAGAAGCAGGTGGCCTTCAGCGTAGCCCACTATGTGTCGGTGGTACGCATGCTGGTACGCTCCGATTCGGGCATTCAGTCCTTCGACGACCTGCGTGGCAAGGTGGTCGTCACCAGCGCGGGCTCCACCGGCGACCGCCACGTGCGCCGGCTGAAGCCCCAGTACGCATTCAACGACGTGTATGCGAAGGATCATAACGAGTCCTTCCTGTTGCTGGAGACCGGCCGCGCCCAGGCGTTCGTGCTGGATGATGTGGTCCTGTACGGCCTGCGCGCGAATTCGAAGGCCCCGTCTCAGTACACCGTTGCCGGACCGGCGCTGTCCATCGAGCGTAATGCGCTGATGCTGCCGAAATCCGATCCCGAGTGGAAGCAACTGGTCGACCAGACGCTGACATCGGTCTTCGCCGGCCCCGAGGTGGTCGCATTGCAGAAGCGCTGGTTCCAGCAGCCCATCGGCGCACGCGGCATCAACCTCGCACTGACGCCGTCTCCCGAAGTGCTGGCCGCCTGGAAGCAGCCCACCGATCAGGCAGCGGAGTGAGGCCGGTGTCCTGTCCAACTGCGATGCGGGGAGCCGGCCGATGAGCGAAGTCCTGCCGACCTACGACGATGTGGTGGCCGCCGCGAGCCGGCTGGCCGGGCACGCATGGCGCACGCCGGTACTGCGCTCGCCGGCGATGGATGCCTGGGTGGGGGCCGAACTGTTCTTCAAGTGCGAGAACCTGCAGCGCACCGGCGCCTTCAAGTTTCGTGGCGCATTCAATGCCCTGGCGCGATTCGATGCCGTGCAGCGCCGCCGTGGCGCGATCGCGTTCTCCGGCGGCAACCACGCGCAAGGCATCGCGCTCGCCGGGCAGGTGCTTGGCATTCCGGTGACGGTGGTGATGCCGCGCGACGCGCCGGCGTCCAAGGTGGAGGCGACCCGCGCCTGCGGTGCGCAGGTGGTCCTGTACGACCGCCAGGTGGACGACCGCGAAGCGATCACGCAGCGCTTGTCGGAGGAGCGCGGACTGACCCTGATCCCGCCATACGACCATGCCGATGTCATCGCCGGACAGGGCACGGTCACGCGCGAACTGATCGAGGAAACCGGACCGCTCGATGCGTTGCTCGTTTGCCAGGGTGGTGGCGGCCTGCTCGCTGGTGCCGCGCTCGTGACGGAGCGGCTCTCGCCCGGCTGCCGGCTGTACGGCGTCGAGCCCGAGACCGGCAATCATGGGCAGCAGTCGCTTCGCCGCGGCGCCATCGTGCATATCGATCCGCCCGATACGATCGCCGACGGGGCGCGCGCACAGCATCTCGGCGCGCTGACGTTCGCCCTGATTCGCCGCCGCGTGACCGACATCGTCGCCGTGCCGGACCTTGCGCTGATCGAATGCATGCGCATGTTCGCGCAGGCCATGAAGCTGGTGGTCGAGCCGACCGGCTGCCTTGGCCTTGCGGCGGCGCGTCATGCGGGATTGCCGGTGCAGGGCAAGCGTGTCGGCATCGTGGTCAGCGGCGGCAATGTCGACCTGCCGCGCTATGCGGAATTGCTGTCGGCACGTTGAAGGGACACGCCGGATGACCAGGAAGCCTGGCCGGTCCCCGGGCGTGGCACGCCCGGGGTGCGTGGCTAGCGCATCAGCGGGCTGCCCGCTTCTTGCGCGAGCGGCGAGGCCGTGGCCTGGTCGGCCGCCCGCTTGCAGTTGAACGGCATGTCTTCATAGTCGATCAGCCGGGTTTTCCGTACCAGCCGGTAGCCGAGCCAGAGCAACAGGAACAGCGGCACGCCAATATAGGTGCCGACAATCTCCATCCAGCGCCCGCGCACGTCGGTGAAGGCCTGGTAGTTCTGGCCCAGCACGATCACCACGCACAGCACGATGGCAAAGATCGGGCCGAAGGGATAGAGCGGCGAGCGGTAGGCCAGGTCGGACGCCTTGAAGCCCTGGTGCACCAGCCCGCGGCGGAAGCGGTAGTGGCTGACAGCGATGCCGAGCCAGGCGATAAAGCCGGTCATGCCGGACGTGTTGAGCAGCCACAGGTAAACCGCCTTGTCGCCAAACAGCGAGCTGAGGAAGCACAGGGCGCCGATGGCGGTGGTGGCGAACAGGGCGTTGTAGGGCACGCCGCTGGCCGAGAGCCGGGCGAGCGCCCGTGGCGCGCGGCCGCTGACGGCCAGGCCGTACAGGATCCGCGTGGAGGCGTACATGCTGGAGGTGCCGGCGGAGAGCAGCGCGGTCAGCACCACGGCGTTCATCAGCCCGGCGGCGAAGGCCAGGCCGGCGTGGCGGAACACCAGCGCGAAGGGGCTGACGCCGATGTCGGTGACGTCGTTGCGCAGCAGGCTGGGGTCGGTGTAGGGGATCAGCACGCCGATGATGAGGATCGCCAGCACATAGAACAGCAGGATGCGCCAAA
Organism: Cupriavidus sp. 05N39; assembly: GCF_056397325.1. Classification (NCBI taxonomy): domain Bacteria; kingdom Pseudomonadati; phylum Pseudomonadota; class Betaproteobacteria; order Burkholderiales; family Burkholderiaceae; genus Cupriavidus; species Cupriavidus sp. 05N39. The sequence continues at coordinate 53,647 of NZ_JBFTNE010000048.1, read as the reverse complement.
AGGTCTGGCGGATGGCGCGCGGGATGGTGCGTGCCGGGTCGGCGGCTTCGCCGGCGGCGACGCCGACGGTTTCCGTGCCCTGGAAGGAGAACCCTGCGATCATGGCCACGCCGAACATGGCGGGGATGCCGCCGACGAATGGGGCATCGCCAAGCGTGAAGTTCTGCCAGCCGGATTGCGGGCCGCCCTGCATGATGCCGAAGATCATCATCAGCCCCGCCGCCAGGAAGATCAGGATCGTGGCCACCTTGATCAGCGCGAACCAGTATTCGGCCTCGCCGAAGCCGCGTACCGAGAACGCGTTCAGGCCGAACATCAGCAGCAGGAAGCCCGCACTCCAGACCACGCCGGAGACATGCGGGAACCAGTACTGCATCACCAGTTGCGCCGCCACGAGTTCCACGGCAATGGTCACGGCCAGGCTGAACCAGTAGCTCCAGCCGAGGGCGAAGCCGAAGCCTTCCTCCACATAGAGCGCGCTGTAGGTGACAAAGGAGCCGGCCACCGGCATATGCACGGCGAGTTCGCCCAGGCTGGTCATCAGGCAATACACCATCAGGCCGATCAGGCAATACATCAGCAGCGCGCCGCCGGGTCCCGCCTGGGAGATCGACGCGCCGGAGGCCACGAACAGCCCGGTGCCGACCGCGCCGCCAATGGCGATCATGGTCAGGTGGCGGGCTTTGAGTTTGCGCTGCAGGTCGTCGTGCTCGACGACGGGGTGCTGGTGAGGATGAGGATGGGAAGACATCAGGGTCACTGGAACTTCGGCGGGCGGGGCCGCGGCTTCGGCACGGGCGACACCTCGTGGGGCGCCCGAGCGGGCAAAGGGCGCGAGTTTACCGGGTTATCCGGGTAAATCCGAGGGTTATGGCGGTTTATGTCAGGAAAGTCGCCTACTGTGACTAGAGGCATTCCTCGGGATCAGGGGAATGTGCTGCATGGGGCATGGCGGTCCGGATTTACCCTAGCTTTCCGGGTGCCTTTCCCAGCTTGAATGCACGCCGGTGAGCTCGCCCATGAACCGGGCGCATGGCGCCACCGGACGGGCCCCAAAATGAAATTGAACGACCGTGCTATTTTGTGTATGCTTGTCCCGCTTGCACCGGCGGCACCAGGGGCGGGCACCGGCAAAGGGGCGCTGGCATGCGTTCCCCGGCAGCCGGGCGGTGGTCGGGCGGAACACGGCGGCGTTGGCCGCGCCGGCGCTCTCCACAGCGCGCAGAACAACATCATTCGAGAATTCGAATCCCGAGACAACATCCAGTTACCAAAGGAACCAGCATGACAGCGCAGTATCAGGTTCAGGACGGCGTAGCCGTCATCACGCTCGACAATCCCCCCGTGAACGGCCTGGGTCTCGGCACCCGGCTCGGCATCGTCGAAGGCATGACCCGTGCGCTGGACGATGCGGCCGTCAAGGCCATCGTCATTACCGGCGCCGGCAAGGCTTTTTCCGGCGGCGCGGACATCCGTGAATTCAATACGCCCAAGGCCACCCAGGAGCCGACGCTGCATTCGGTGATCAAGGTGGTGGAAGGCTCGGCCAAGCCGGTCGTGGCGGCGATCCATTCCGTGGCCATGGGCGGCGGCCTGGAACTGGCGCTGGGTTGTAACTACCGTGTGGCTTCGAAGGGCGCGCAGATCGCCCTGCCGGAAGTGAAGCTGGGCCTGCTGCCCGGCGCCGGCGGCACGCAGCGCCTGCCGCGCGTGATCGGCCTGGAAGCCGCCCTGAACATGATTGTCTCGGGCAACGCCATCCCCAGCGAGAAGTTTGCCGGTACCAAGCTGTTCGACGAGATCGTCGACGGCGACGTGCTGCCCGCGGCCGTGGCCTTCGCCAGGACGGCGGCGGCCAACCCCGGCCCGTACCCGAAGGTGCGCGACCTGAAGGTCAAGCACGAGAACGCGGAAGGCTTCATCGCCTTTGCCCGCAACACCGTCGCAGCCGTCGCCAAGAACTTCCCCGCGCCGCTGAAGTGCGTGGACGCCGTGGCAGCCTCGCTCAAGCCGTTCGATGCCGGCCTGAAGGACGAGCGCGAAGGCTTCATGTACCTGATCACCACGCCGGAATCGCGCGCGCTGCGCCACGCCTTCTTTGGCGAGCGTGCCGCCAGCAAGATCCCCGACGTGCCGGAAGGCACCGCCACCCGCAAGCTCGAGAAGATCGCCGTGATCGGCGCGGGCACCATGGGCGGTGGCATCACCATGAACTTCCTGAACGCCGGCATCCCGGTGATCATGCTGGAAACCAAGCAGGAAGCGCTGGACCGTGGCGTGGCCACCATCCGCAAGAACTACGAAAACAGCGCCAAGAAGGGCAAGCTCACGCAGGAGAAGGTCGAGCAGCGCATGGGCCTGCTGACCACCACGCTGTCCTATGACGAGATCAAGGACGCGGACATGGTCATCGAAGCCGTGTTCGAGGAAATGGGCGTCAAGGAAATCGTCTTCAAGAAGCTGGATGAAGTGATGAAGCAGGGCGCGATCCTGGCTTCCAACACCTCCACGCTGGACGTCAACAAGATCGCTTCCTTCACCAAGCGTCCGCAAGACGTGGTCGGCATGCACTTCTTCAGCCCGGCCAACGTGATGAAGCTGCTGGAAGTGGTGCGCGGCGAAAAGACCGGCAAGGACGTGCTGGCCACGGTCATGCAGGTCGCCAAGAAGATCAAGAAGACCGCCGTGGTGTCGGGTGTGTGCGACGGCTTCATCGGCAACCGCATGATCGAGCAGTACAGCCGCCAGGCCGGCTACCTGCTGGACGAAGGTGCGCTGCCGGAGCAAGTGGACAAGGCCATCGAGAAGTTCGGCTTTGCCATGGGCCCGTTCCGCATGGGCGACCTGGCCGGCAACGACATCGGCTGGGCCATCCGCAAGCGCCGCGCCGTGGACAAGCCGGACATCCAGTACTCGAAGACCGCCGACCTGCTATGCGAACAGGGCCGCTATGGCCAGAAGACCGGCGCGGGCTGGTACGACTACAAGGCGGGCGACCGCAAGCCGTACCCGAACCAGCAGGTCAACGACATGATCGTGCAGCACTCGAAGGACCTGGGCATCACCCGCCGCAAGATTTCCGATGAGGAAATCGTCGAGCGCCTGGTGTTCGCGCTGGTCAACGAAGGCGCCAAGATCCTGGAAGAAGGCATTGCCTCCAAGGCCTCGGATATCGACATGGTCTACCTGACCGGCTACGGCTTCCCGCTGTTCCGCGGTGGCCCGATGCTGTACGCGGACCAGGTTGGCCTGTTCAACGTGGCGCAGTCGATGGCGCGCTATGCCAAGGGCTACCACGGCGAAGCCTGGAAGCCGGCAGCGCTGCTGGAGAAGCTGGCTGCCGAGGGCAAGGGCTTCAACGGCTAAGCATAGCCAGCGGCGATTCGATCCTGCGCGGCCAGGCTGGCCGCGCAGGGTTTCCACCACAGATCGCAAACCGGTCACAAAGCGGGGAGTAGCGGCATGGCCAAGCAATACGGCCCGGAAGATTGCCTGCTGGTCATCGACGTGCAGAACGATTTCATGCCCGGCGGCGCGCTTGCCGTGGCGCAGGGCGATGAAGTCGTGCCCGTGATCAACCGCCTCGCGGCGGCGTTTGCGCATGTGGTGCTGACGCAGGACTGGCATCCCGCCGGCCACGTTTCGTTTGCCGCCAACCATGCCGGCACCCAGCCGTTCCAGACCGTGGCGTTGCCCTATGGCCAGCAAGTCCTGTGGCCCACGCACTGCGTGCAGGGCACCCATGGCGCGGCGCTGCATGCGGGGCTGGATGTGCCGCATGCGCAGATGGTGATCCGCAAGGGCCATCATCGCGAGGTGGACAGCTATTCGGCCTTCATGGAGGCCGATCGCGCCACCCCGACCGGGCTTGCGGGCTACTTGCGCGAGCGTGGCGTGCGCAGGGTGTTTTGCGTGGGACTGGCGACGGATTACTGCGTTGCCTGGAGCGCGCTCGATGCCCGCGCGGCGGGGTTCGGGGCCATCGTGGTCGAGGACGCCTGCCGCGCCATCGACCTTGGCGGATCGCTGGCCCGTGCGTGGCAAGACCTGCAAGCCGCGGGCGTGCAGCGCCTGCAGTCCGCCGGCCTGCTGTCCTGAAACGGAAGAATCGCCAAGCCAACCCAAGCTAACCCGGCTGAACCCAGCCAACGACATATTGCATGACACTGCCGGACGTGAATGCACGCCGCAGGTCACCAGATACCAGAGATACCGAGGAGCAAGACATGAAAGAGGCAGTCATCGTTTCCACCGCACGGACCGGCCTGGCCAAGAGCTGGAAGGGCGGTTTCAATATGACCCACGGCGCCACCCTGGGCGGCCATGCGGTCCAGCACGCCATCGCCCGCGCCAAGATCGACGCCGCTGAAGTGGAAGACGTGCTGATGGGCTGTGCCAACCCGGAAGGCGCCACCGGTGCCAACATCGCGCGCCAGATTGCCCTGCGCGCAGGCTGCCCGGTTACCGTGCCCGGCGCCACCGTCAACCGCTTCTGCTCGTCCGGCCTGCAGACCATCGCCATGGCCGCGCAGCGCGTGATCGCCGATGAGGGCGATATCTTCGTGGCCGGCGGTGTGGAAAGCATCTCCTGCGTGCAGCAGGAAATGAACCGCCACATGATCCAGGAAAGCTGGCTGACCAAGAACAAGCCGGAAATCTACTGGAACATGCTGCAGACCGCCGAGAACGTGGCCAAGCGCTACAACATCTCGCGCGAGCGCCAGGACGAGTACGGTGTGCGCAGCCAGCAGCGCGCCTTCGCCGCCCTGGAAGCCGGCAAGTTCAACGACGAAATCGTGCCGATCACGGTGCTCGCGGGCGTGGCCGACAAGGCCACCGGCCAGTTGATGACCAAGGAAGTCACGGTCTCGGCCGACGAAGGCATTCGCGGCGACACCACGCTGGAAGCCGTGTCCAAGATCCGCACCGCCATGCCCGGCGGCGTGGTTTCGGCCGGTAACGCATCGCAATTCTCCGACGGCGCTTCGGCAGTCGTGGTGATGGACGCCAAGGTGGCCGAGGCCAAGGGCCTGCAGCCGCTGGGCGCCTTCCGCGGCTTCGCCGTGGCCGGTTGCGAGCCTGACGAAATGGGCATCGGCCCGGTGTTCGCGGTGCCCAAGCTGCTGAAGAAGGCCGGCCTGACCGTGGCCGACATCGGCCTGTGGGAACTCAACGAAGCCTTTGCCGTGCAGGTGCTGTACTGCGCCGACACGCTGGGCATCCCGATGGATCGCCTCAACGTCAACGGCGGCGCCATCGCGGTGGGCCACCCCTACGGCGTGTCCGGCGCCCGCCTGGTCGGCCATGCGCTGATCGAAGGCAAGCGCCGCGGCGTCAAGTACGTGGTGGTGACCATGTGCATCGGCGGCGGCCAGGGTGCTGCCGGCCTGTTCGAAGTCCTCTGAGCGCCAGGGCGAGCCCGTGAGCGAGCAAGCGGATGCCCTGCTGGCGCATGGCCGGGAGGTGCTGGCCAGCCAGCCCTTCTCGGTGCTGGTCGGCACGGAGCTGGCCGCGCTCTCGCCCGGCCGTGCCGAACTGCGCCTGGCCATCCGGCCGGACCTGCAGCAACAGTACGGCTTCCTGCACGGGGGCGTGGTCAGCTATCTGGCCGACAATGCACTCACCTATGCGGGCGGCGCGGCCATGGCCGCGCCGGTGGTGACTTCGGAGTACAAGATCAACTACCTGCGTCCGGCGATCGGAGATACGCTGATTGCCCGTGCCGAATGCCTCAGCCGGGGCCGCCAGCAGGCGGTGGTACGGTGCGATGTATTCGTGCTCAAGGATGGCGAGGAAAAGCTCTGCGCGGTAGCGCAGGGCACGATCGCCCGCATGGGCGAAGGCAGCTAGAGTACGGCAAGGGAGGGAAGGGCGCGCGAGCGCCTTTTTCTTTCCCCGCGCCATTTACAGAATTAGCAGAATTTGCGGCGCGCCATGCAGCGTGCCGTTGTGGAGACAGYGACGATCCATGCCGCGAGGCCGCCACTGGCGCCAACGCCGGGTCGCGCATCTTTGATTTTCCCTTTCAGTCTGGGAGCCGTTTCCTGCCATGTCGCTGATCCTTTCCCGCCGTGACCTGAACTTCGTGCTGTACGAGTGGCTCAAGGTCGAGGGGCTGACCCGCATTCCGCGCTACGCCGACCATTCCCGCGAGACCTTCGACGCCGCGCTCGATACCTGCGAGAAGATCGCCACCGACCTGTTCGCGCCGCACAACAAGAAGAACGATCAGCAAGAGCCGCATTTCGACGGCGAGACTGTCGCCATCATTCCCGAGGTCAAGACCGCGCTGAAGGCCTTCTGCGAGGCCGGCCTGATGGCCGCCGGGCAGGACTACGACATCGGCGGCATGCAGTTGCCGGTAGTGGTGGAGAAGGCCGGCTTCGCCTATTTCAAGGGTGCCAACGTCGGCACCAGTTCCTATCCCTTCCTGACCATCGGCAATGCCAACCTGTTGCTCGCGCACGGCACGCCGGCGCAGGTGGAGACCTTCGTCAAGCCGGAGATGGAAGGCCGTTTCTTCGGCACCATGTGCCTGTCCGAGCCGCAGGCGGGCTCGTCGCTGTCGGACATCACCACGCGCGCCGACTACGAAGGCGAATCGCCACTCGGCCAGCAGTACCGCCTGCGCGGCAACAAGATGTGGATCTCGGCCGGCGAGCACGAACTGTCCGACAATATCGTGCACCTGGTGCTGGCCAAGATCCCCGGGCCGGACGGCAAGCTGATTCCGGGCGTGAAAGGCATCTCGCTGTTTATCGTGCCGAAGTACCTGGTCAATGCCGACGGCAGCCTGGGCGAGCACAACGACGTGGTGCTGGCCGGCCTGAACCACAAGATGGGCTATCGCGGCACCACCAACTGCCTGCTGAACTTCGGCGAAGGCATGAAGTACAAGCCCGGCGGCAAGGCCGGCGCGATCGGCTACCTGGTGGGCGAAGCGCACAAGGGCCTGGCCTGCATGTTCCATATGATGAACGAGGCCCGTATCGGCGTGGGCCTGGGCGCGGTGATGCTGGGCTATACCGGCTACCTGCACTCGGTGGACTACGCGCGCAACCGCCCGCAAGGCCGCCCGATCGGCCCCGGTGGCAAGGATCCGGCCAGCCCGCAGGTGCGGCTGGTCGAGCACGCGGATATCCGCCGCATGCTGCTGGCGCAAAAGAGCTATGTGGAAGGCGGGCTGGCGCTCAATCTGTATTGCGCGCAACTGGTGGACCAGGAGCGCGCCGCCGAGGGTGCGGAGCATGAACGCCTGGCGCTGTTGCTGGATATCCTGACGCCCATCGCCAAGAGCTGGCCGTCGCAGTGGTGCCTGGAGGCCAACAGCCTGGCCATCCAGGTGCATGGCGGCTACGGCTACACCCGCGAATACAACGTCGAGCAGTTCTATCGCGACAACCGCCTGAATCCCATCCACGAAGGCACGCACGGCATCCAGGGCTTGGACCTGCTGGGCCGCAAGGTGGTGATGAAGGACGGTGCCGCGTTTGCGGCGCTGGGCGAAGAAATCCAGTCCACCATCGGCCGCGCCCTGGCCAGCGGCGATGCCGCGCTGGGCAGCCATGCGAAGGCGCTGGGCGCCGCCGTCAAGCGCGTGGCGGAAGTCACGCAGGCGCTGTGGGCGGCGGGCGACGCCAAGGTGACGCTGGCCAATGCCTCGGTCTACCTGGAAGCGTTCGGCCATGTGGTGCTGTCGTGGACGTGGCTGGAGCAGGAACTGGTGGCGCAGGCCGCGCTGGCGGGCGCCAGGAGCCAGGAGGACCAGGACTTCTACCGCGGCAAGCTGGCGGCTGCGGAATACTTCTTCCGCTGGGAACTGCCCAAGGTGGGCCCGCAGCTTGACCTGCTGGCCTCGCTCGACCGCACCACGCTGGACATGCAGGACGCCTGGTTCTGAGCGGCAGCCGCACTAGATGAACGAGCGCGCGCACCGATTTGCGCGCGCCACACCAAATCGGGAGACACCATGAATACCATCCAGCAATTGTTCGACCTGAAGGGCAAGACGGCGCTGATCACCGGCGGCTCGCGCGGGCTTGGCCTGCAGATCGCCGAAGCGCTTGGCGAGCAGGGCGCGCGCATCGTGCTGTCGGCACGCAAGGCCGACGAGTTGCAATCGGCGCAGGCTCACCTGAAGACGCTCGGCATCGATGCCGAATGGATCGCCGCCGACGGCGCCCGCGACGCGGATATCGCGCGCCTGGCCGACGAAGCACTGGCCAAGCTGGGCCATGTCGATATCCTCGTCAATAACGCTGGCGCCACCTGGGGTGCGCCCGCCGAGGATCATCCGGTGGAAGCGTGGGACAAGGTGATGAACCTGAATATCCGCGGCGTGTTCCTGCTGTCGCAGCGCATCGGCAAGCTGTCGATGATTCCGCGCCGCTATGGCCGCATCATCAACGTGGCTTCCATCGCCGGGCTGGCGGGCAACCCGCCGGGATCGATGGAAACGATCGCCTACAACACCTCCAAGGGTGCGGTGGTGAACTTCACCCGCACGCTGGCGGCGGAATGGGGCGAGCACAACATCACGGTGAACGCGCTGGCGCCAGGCTTCTTCCCGTCCAAGATGACCCAGGGTTCGCTGGACCGCCTGGGCGTGGAAGCCATGTGCGCGTCGGTGCCGCTGCACAGGCTGGGCGACGACGAAGACCTGAAGGGCGCGGCGCTGCTGTTCGCCAGCGCCGCCGGCAAGCACATCACCGGCCAGGTGCTGGCGGTGGACGGCGGCGTGAGCGCGGTTTAAGTCCATGCTCTAATGCGGTTGGCATATGGCTTGCGTGGCTCAACCCGAGCCTGCCGGCCAACCGTACTGTCCTCGCCTCTTTAGCAAACATGACTCAAACCAACGGTTTCCCCCTCAAGATTCCCTTTCTTGCCGATCTCGGCGTGCAATGCACGCGCATGGACAAGGAAGGCAGCGAGATCGAACTGGCGCTGGAAACGCGCCACCAGAATAGCTGGGACATGGCGCACGGCGGCGTGCTGATGACGCTGCTCGACGTGGCCATGGCGATTGCCGGCCGCGCAGCCGATCCCGACGGGCGCGGCGTGGTCACCATCGAGATGAAGACTACCTTCATGGCGCCCGGGCGCGGCAAGCTCATCGCACGCGGCCAGTGCGTGCACCGTACCAGCACCATGGCCTTCTGCGAAGCCGAGATTCTCGACGCCGATGGCAAGACCGTATCGCGCGGCTCCGGCACGTTCAAGTTTGTCAGGCGTGTGCCGCCGCAACGCGCGGCGGGCGGCGCCTCGGATACCGGCGCCGACGGCTGATACGGCACATGTCCGGCAGCGGCGCGCCGCATGCCGGGCCCGCCGGCGCAGGGAGCAGCACACCAAGAACCAGACCGGAAACAACCGGCACGCGGCACCGATAAAACTAATAATGGAGACCAGATGCTGTTTGAACGGATTGCCGCCACGCGGCTATTGAAACTGACCGTGCTCGCCGCCTGCGGCGCAGGAGCCCTTGCCATGTACCAGCCGGGCCATGCCCAGAATGCGCCAGCTCCTGCGCCCGCCGCGCCGAGCTTTCCGGATGCCGCCGCTACCGATCCCGTGACCGCGGGCTGGATGCAGGGCTTTCCCCCGGCAGCCGCCAAGATCATCAGCTTTACGCCCGCCAGCAACGGCTTTCCGCGCTCCCGCTGGAGCTTTTCGCATATCCGCGAACTGGTCCCGACCGCGTCGGTCTGGCACGGGCGGGGCCCGGCCGCGGCATTCCCGCGCGCCGAGCACGATATCGGCGGCGTGGCCTTTACCGATGCCGACGGCACGAGTCGCACCTTCAGCGACATGCTGGGCCTGACCTATACCGATGGCATCCTGGTGATGCACAAGGGCCGCGTGGTCTACGAGAAGTACTTCGGCGCGCTTGACGACCATACGCCGCACATCGCCATGTCGGTTACCAAATCCTTCGTCGGTACGCTGGCCGCCATGCTGGTGGCGGACGGCAAGCTCGATCCCGCCGCGCCGGTCACGCGCTACCTGCCGGAGATGGCCGGCACAGCATACGGCGATGCCACCGTGCGCGAAGTCATGGACATGACGGTAGGCGTGAAGTATTCGGAAAACTACGCCGATCCCAAGGCCGAAATCTGGGACTACAGCCGTGCCGGCGGCATGATGCCGCGCGAGCCTGGCTATGCCGGGCCCAAGACCTTCTATGAATTCCTCGCCACGCTGAAGAAGGAGGGCGAGCACGACCAGGCCTTCGCCTACAAGACCGTCAATGCCGAAGTCCTCGCCTGGATCGTCAAGCGGGTGTCGGGGCAGTCGCTGGCCAAGCTGCTGTCCGAACGCGTATGGCAGAAGATGGGCGCGGAGAACGATGCCTATTTCATGGTGGACAGCATCGGCAGCGAGTCCGGCGGCGGCGGCCTGAATACCACGCTGCGCGACCTGGCCCGCTTCGGCGAGACCATGCGCAACGGCGGCCGCTATAACGGCCAGCAGGTCATCCCGGCCGAAGTGGTGGCGGACATCCGCCGCGGCGGCGACCGCGCCAAGTTCGCCAAGGCCGGCTACGCCACCTTGCCGGGCTGGAGCTATCGCTCGATGTGGTGGGTCTCGAACGACGACCACGGCGTGTTCGAGGCGCGCGGCATCCACGGCCAACGTATCTATATCGATCCAAAGGCGGAACTGACCATCGTGCGCTACGCATCGCACCCCATCGCTGCCAATGGCGCCAACGACCCCGTCACGCATCGCGCATACCGGGCACTTGCGCTGTCATTGATGAAGTAATCGGCCCGCCATTGACAACGAACAACGCATGACAAAGGACGAGTGTCCTTGTCCATTTCACTGTAAGGAAACCATCATGTCGAAGACCTTCAAGCGCATCGTCCTGGCCTCGCGTCCCACCGGCGCCGTGACTCCGGACAACTTCCGCCTGGAAGAGGTGCCTGTGCCCGAACTGGGTGACGGCGAGGTGCTGGTCCGCAACCATTTCCTGTCGCTCGACCCCTATATGCGCGGCCGCATGAACGAAGGCAAGTCCTACGCCACGCCGCAGCCGCTGGGCGAAGTCATGATCGGCGGCACGGTCGGCGAGATCGTGGCGACGAAGAACCCCAAGTACGCCGTCGGCGACAAGGTGGTCGGCATGTTCGGCTGGCAGGAGATGGGTGTCACCAACGGCATCGGCATCCAGAAGGTCGATACCACCCATATCCCGCTGTCGGCGTACCTTGGCTCGGTTGGCATGCCCGGCGTCACCGCCTGGTATGGCCTGAACAAGATCATCCAGCCGAAGGCCGGCAAGACCATCGTGGTGAGCGCGGCTTCCGGCGCGGTCGGCAGCGTAGTGGGCCAGCTGGCCAAGCTGCAGGGCTGCCGCGTGGTCGGCTTTGCCGGCGGCAAGGACAAGTGCGACTACGTGGTCAATGAGCTGGGCTTCGATGCCTGCATCGACTACAAGGCGGCCAAGGACAGCAAGGAGCTGTACACCATGTTCAAGGAAGCCACCCCGGATGGCGTGGACGGCTACTTCGAGAACGTGGGGGGCGAGATACTCGATACGGTGCTGGCCCGCATGAACGCCTTCGGCCGCATCGCCATCTGCGGCATGATCGCCGGCTACGATGGCCAGCCGATGCCGCTGAAGAACCCGCAACTGATCCTGGTGTCGCGCCTGACCGTGGAAGGCTTTATCGTGTCCGAACACATGGACGTGTGGCCGCAAGCGCTGCAAGAGCTGGGCACCGCCGTGGCGCAAGGCAAGCTCAAGTTCCGTGAGAGCGTCGCGCAAGGGCTGGCGAGCGCGCCGGAAGCGTTCATGGGCCTGCTCAAGGGCAAGAATTTCGGCAAGCAGCTGGTCAAGCTGGTGTAAGGACGGGCCTGCGGACGTTCCCTCTCCCGCTTGTGGGAGAGGGAACGCAAACCGGTGGTATGAATGACGAAAAAAAGGAGACACCCCATGAATGCTCCAGCAGAACAAGCCAGGCCGCTGGCCGATCAGGACGAAATGGCTGCCGGCCTGTCCGAAGAGGTGAAAGCCAAATATCGCGTGCTGCCGCGTCCGCCCAAGTTCGATACGCCGGCCGAGGAACGCCTGCACCGCAAGCAGCGGCTGGCGGCGGCCTTCCGGCTGTTCTCCAAGTTTGGCTTCGATGAAGGCGTGGCCGGCCACATCACGGCGCGCGATCCGGAGTTTCCGGACACGTTCTGGGTCAACCCCTTCGGCGTGCACTTCAGCCAGGTCAAGGTCTCCAACCTGATCCGCTGCGACCACCACGGCGAAGTGGTGGAGGGCGACTACCCGGTCAACGCCGCCGCCTTCGCCATCCATTCGCGCGTGCACCAGACCCGTGCCGACGCAGGGGCCGCCGCGCACTCGCACAGCACGTATGGCCGTGCCTGGTCCACGCTGGGCCGGCCGCTCGATCCGCTGACACAGGACGTGTGCGCCTTCTACAACGACCATGCCCTGTACGACGATTTCGGCGGCGTGGTGGTGGAACTGGACGAGGGCCAGCGCATTGCCACCGCGCTCGGCGGCAACAAGGCCGCAATCCTGCAGAACCACGGGCTGCTGACTGTGGGCAAGACGGTGGACGAAGCCGCCTGGTGGTTTATCACCATGGAGCGTTCCTGCCAGGTGCAGTTGCTGGCCGAGGCTGCCGCCGCGCGCACCAACGCGCCCCTGAAGGTCATCTCGGACGCGGCCGCGCGCCAGGCTTACTCGATCGTCGGCACCGCGCAGGCAGGCTGGTTCCAGTTCCAGCCGCTGTACGCCCGCATCGTCAAGGAACAACCCGACCTGCTGGATTGACGCCATGGCTGCCTTCGCACCGTTTACCGGCAAGGTCGTTCTGATTACCGGCGCCTCGGACGGCATCGGCGCGGAACTGGCCGTGCTGCTGGCCCGGCAAGGCGCGCGCCTGGCGCTGGCGGCCCGCCGCGTGGACATGCTGCACGCGCTGGCGGAACGCATCCGCCGCCAGCACCCGGCCGCCGACGTGGCGGTCTGGCGCGCCGACGTGTCCGACGAGGTCGATTGCAGGCGGCTGGTAGCCACCGTGGCTGCGCAATATGGCGGGATCGATGTGCTGGTCAATAACGCTGGCGTGTCGGCCCACGGCTACTTCGAGCAAGTCTCCGACTACAGCTACTACGAGCAGGTGATGCGCGTGAACTACTTCGGCGCCATGTGGTGCACGCGCGAGGCGCTGCCATACCTGCGCCAGCGCGGCGGCCTGATGGTGGCGGTGTCCAGCCTGGCCGGCAAGATCGGCGTGCCGGGCCGCACCGCCTACTCGGCCAGCAAGTTCGCGCTGGCGGGCTTTTGCGAGGCGCTGCGGGCCGAACTGCGCGGTACCGGCGTGGATGTGTGCGTGGTGTTCCCTGGCGTGGTGGCGACCGATACGCGCATCAACGGCTTCGGCCCGGACGGGCGCGCGCTGGGCGAAAGCCGGCTGCGCGAGGATGACGCCATGACCGCGCAGGAATGCGCGCGCCAGATGCTGGGCGCCATGGCGGCACGCAAGCGCGAACTGGTGATGACGGCCAGGGGCAGGCTGGGCCTGTGGCTCAGGCTGCTGGCGCCCGGCATGGTCGAGAACATGGCGCTCAAGGCCCTGAAGCAGGCGGGGCGGTAACGGCAGCAATCAGGACAATTTCAGCTGGACAACAAGAGCGACAACGACAACATGGCCGATCTAATCCTTCACCAGTACGCAACCTCGCCGTTCTCAGAAAAGATCCGGCTGCTGATGGGCGCCAAGGGCCTGGCCTGGCAGGCGGTGGAAGTCCCGCCGATCCTGCCCAAGCCGGATGTGGTGGCGCTGACAGGCGGCTACCGGCGTACCCCGATCCTGCAGGTGGGCGCGGACATCTATTGCGATACCGCGCTGATCTGCGAGGTGATCGACAGCGTGGCGCCCGCGCCCGCGCTGTACCCCGCGGCGCAGGCGGCCAGCGCGCGTGTCGCCGCGAGCTGGTTCGATACCGCGCTGTTCACCGCCGCCGTGACTTACCTGTTCCAGCCGGCCGGTGCGCAAAGCATGCTGGGCCATCTCACGCCAGCGCAGATCCAGGCCTTCGCCGCAGACCGCAAGGCCATGCGTGGCGACACCAATGCGTTGCGCATGCCCTTGCCCGAGGCCATCGCGCTGCTGCACGAAACCTTCGGCCGGCTGGAGCAGCAATTCACTGCCGGCGTGGCGCACGTGGCGGGGCCCGAGCTGTCGGTGGCGGATTTCTCGCTGTATCACAACGTCTGGTTTATCCGGCGCGCCAGCGAACTGGCCCGGCTGCTGGACGCGTATCCGGCCGTGCAGGCCTGGTATGACCGCATGCAGGCCTGCGGCCATGGCACCGTGCGGGTGATCGGCAGCGAGGCCGCGCTGGACGTGGCGCAACGCACCGATCCGCTGGCGCAGACCGGTGGGGTGGCGGCCGACAGCGGTTTTGAGGCCGGCGATGCGGTTACCGTGACGCCGACCGACTACGCGCGCGACCCGGTGGCGGGCGTGCTGGTGGCGCTGGATGCGCACCGCGCCGTGCTGCGCCGGCAGGACCCGCGCGCGGGCGCGGTCAATGTGCATTTCCCGCGCCAGGGCTATCAGGTGCTGCGCGCGGGCTAGGACCGGCGCGCGGCGGGACTGGCAAGACAACCCCATACCAACCAGAGCAACCAGAGGCAGACAACATGAAGCAATTCCAGGGCAAGGTGGCAGTGATCACTGGCGGCGCATCCGGCTTCGGCAAGGAATTCGCCAGGCTGGGAGCGGGACTCGGCATGAAGCTGGTGCTGGCGGACGTGCAGGAAGATGCACTGGACGCAACGGTGGCGGAATTCAAGGCGCAAGGTGTGCCGGTCGTCGGCGTGCGCGTGGACGTGTCCAAGGCGGAGCAGGTCCAGGCGCTGGCCGATGCCGCCATCGCCGCCTTCGGCCAGGTCAACCTGCTGTTCAACAACGCGGGCGTCGGCGCGGGTGGACTGATGTGGGAGAACAGCGAGCGCGACTGGGAGTGGGTACTGGGCGTCAACCTGTACGGCGTGATCCACGGCGTGCGGATCTTCACCCCGCTGATGCTGGCCGCCGCGGCCAAGGACCCGTCGTTCGAAGGCCATATCGTGAATACGGCTTCCATGGCCGGCCTGCTAAGCCCGCCTGCGATGGGTGTCTATAACGTTTCCAAACACGCCGTGGTTTCCTTGTCCGAATCGCTGTACCAGGATCTCAGCCTGGTCAGCGAGCAGGTGCGTTGCTCGGTGCTATGCCCGTATTTCGTGCCGACCGGCATCACGCAATCGGGCCGCAACCGCCCCTCGGAACTGGCCAACGAGGCGCCGCCCACGCGTTCGCAACTGGTGTCGCAAGCGCTCTCGGACAAGGCGGTCAGTTCGGGCAAGGTCACGGCCGCAGAAGTGGCGCAACTCACCTTCGATGCGATCCGCGACAACGGTTTCTATATTTACTCGCATCCGCAGCAACTGGCGCCCGTGCGGCAGCGCTTCGAAGATATCATTAGCCAGCGCAACCCGAGCGATCCGTTCGCCGACAAACCGGAGGTGCGCGCGGGACTGGTCGCGGCCCTGCGCGGCGAGTAAGCCGCCAGGCGGCGGACAGGGCATCGGCTGGTGGACCGGACGACCTGCCGGCCCTGGGCGCCGCGGGCGGCAGCCAGTCCATCGGAGACAAGTCAGCCATTGCGGCAAGGGAGGATTCCATGACCAAACCTGCAGTCATTCGCCATCTGCAGTACGCCACCTTACCCAACGGCACGCGCCTGCATTACGCCAGCGCGGGGGAGCGCGGCAGGCCGCTGGTGCTGTTCGTGCATGGCTTCCCGGAATTCTGGTACGAATGGGAAGAGCAGCTCGCCGAGTTCGGCAAGACCCACTACGCGGTGGCGCCGGACCTGCGCGGCTTCAACCTGTCGAGCAAGCCCGCCGACGTGGAATCCTACCGGCCGCGCCACATTGTCGAAGACCTGGTGCAGTTCATCAATGCGCTTGGCTATTCGCACTGCGTGGTGGTGGCGCACGACTGGGGCGGGGCGATCTGCTGGAACCTGGCCATCCAGTTTCCGAAGATGGTCGAGCGGCTCGTCATCATCAACTCCCCGCATCCTTACGTGTTTGCCAGGGCCCTGACCAGCGATCCGCAGCAGCAGGAAGCCTCGGCCTATATGAACTGGCTGCGCGCGCCGGGATCGGAAGACGCGCTGGCGGCCGACGGCTTCGCCAGGCTGGAGAGTTTCCTGACCGGAGGCGGCAAGCAGCCCGCGCCCTGGTTTGCCGGCGAGACACGCGAGAAATACCACGCTGCCTGGTCGCAGCCTGGCGCCGGCGGCTCGCACTCGCTGACCGGCGGCGTCAACTATTACCGCGCCTCTCCGATGCATCCGCCGGGTCCCGGCGAAACGCCGCCCGATATTTCCAAGCTGGACCCCGCGGCATTTACGGTAAGGGTGCCGACCCTGGTGATCTGGGGCGAGCGCGATACCGCGCTGCCCAGGAGCCTGCTGGATGGCCTGGATAAGTTCGTCCCGGACATGCGGCTGGAACGCATTCCGGACGGCACGCACTGGGTCATCCACGAACAACCGGAGCGCATCAACCTGCTGATCCGCAGCGCCTTGCCCTGAACCGCGCCTGACGCGGCTGCCTTTCCGGCCAGCCGCGTCAGGCGTTTGCCGCAGCGCTGGCCCGGTGGGAAACCGGCGCACTGTGCATGGGGCAGCGTGCCGCCGGCTGCTACATTGACCGGATTCGACAGCGCCGGTGCGCGCAAGGAAGGTCAAGATGAAGACGATCGGACTGATCGGCGGCATGAGCTGGGAATCCTCGGCCGAGTACTACCGCCTGATCAACCAGGACATGAAGCAGCGCCTGGGCGGCCATCACAACGCGCGCAGTGTCATGGTCACGGTGAGCTTCGAGCAGATCAAGGCACTGCAGCACGCGCAACGCTGGGACGAACTCGGCGAGTGCATGCAGCAGGCCGCCTTGCAGGTACAGGCGGCGGGAGCGGATTTCGTGCTGCTCTGTACCAATACCATGCACCGCGTGGCGCCGGCCCTGGAAGCCGCGCTCGACATTCCCTTCCTGCATATCGTCGATCCCACCGCGCAGGCCTTGCGCCGCTCCGGCATCACGCGGGTCGGCCTGCTCGGCACGGCCTTCACGATGGAGCAGGACTTCTATCGCGGCCGCATGCAGGAGAAGCATGGTATCGAAGTGGTGGTGCCGGAGGCCGCGGACCGTGCGCTGGTCCACGGGATCATCTATGACGAACTCTGCCATGGCATCGTGCGCGACGGCTCGCGGGATGCGTACCGCCGGATCATCGATGGCTTGCAGGCCCGGGGCGTGGGCGGGGTGATCCTGGGGTGTACCGAGATTGCGTTGCTGATCGGGCAGGATGATGTGGCGCTGCCGGTGTTCGATACCACTGCGCTGCATGCACAGGCGGCGGTGGGATGGGCGCTGGAGGGGGCGGTGGCCACGCGCTAGACCAGGCACGGGGGAGGGAGAGGACGTTTCGGGAGCCTGCACCTAGTGAAGCTTGGGGCGATGCGCCACACCAAAACGCTCCGACAAATCGTCGAGACGCTTGTCCAGTGTCCATAGCTGCGCGCCTGGTGTGATCAGAGTGGAAGCCAGTAATGAGACGTCTACCAGGCCGCAACCTAGCCCATACAATTTCTCGTGTTCGATAAACGCCATTACCTCTGCAAGGCTAGCCTGCTGGGCAGGCTGCAACAGTCCGATGTCCCCGAGTGTCCGGGTACGTGGTGCCGGAGGCGTCCCGAAAGCCAATTCAACCACGACCATAGGATGGGTCAGTGCTTGATCTGACAGGATCAAATTGACCAGTGCGTTATTGCGGTTCCTAAAATGATCTACCCATACCGAAGTGTCGACGAGTACGCTCATTTCGCTTGAGGCCCCGTACGGCGACGCGACACATCTTGCATGTCTGGAGCGGTACCACCGAGGGCCGCGAGGCGCTTGGCCGCTTGTACCCGGACGAACGTCTTAATCGCCTCCCGAAAGAGGTCAGATTTGTCCATGCTGGGGTCGGCCACGTCTAGCGCTTGTTCATAGAGGGCATCGTCGATCATGACGGTAGTGCGCATAACGTGCTCCTTGCCTCAAAGTTGATGTAAATTTGCACCAATAACAGCATCTCGGCAAGGCGCTCGAAGCTGGCGTTTTCCGCTGTTGCACGCGGCGGACTTCGTCGTGGCGGCTTCTCACGGGAAGCGCGATGCCGCGGAATGCCGAAGCCCGTGGCAGTCGTCGCGCCACTTCCTCTCGATGCGCATGCGTCTTATCCCTTCGTGAAGATTTCCAGGAGATGCTTGCTCGGATCTTCGAAATAGATTCTGCGGCAGCCATCGTCCGTGCTGACCTCGCCGGGGCGGCGGCGGTATGGGTCCGACCAGTACATCAGGTTGCGCGCGCGGATTCGGGCGAGGCTTTGCCCGAATTCGACGTCGCTGATCAGAAAGGCATAGTGCTGCAGGGCAACATCGCCTTGCGCGTCCATGAAGTCCAGGGTGACTTCGTTGTCCAGCCGTACGGCAAGAAACGGCCCGAACGGCACGGCAGCGGGACGTCCGAGGATCTCGCAGAGGAAGTCGGCGGACACCTTCTTGTCATGAGAAAAGACGATGGTGTGGTTGAGCTGGATGGCCATGTCGCAATCTCCGGGACGAGGTATGTGCAAGCGGAGCCCACGCTGAACCCTTACGAGCGCGCGGATATTGCTTGCGGCTTGCTGGTCCAGCCAATCCGGTGCCGCATCTGCGCGGCCACGCGCCGGGCATCATCTTCCGCATGCAGGTGGGCGCTGGTGGTGGGCAATGGACTCGTGCCCGAAATTGTCTCTGGCAAACCGCAGGTTCACCTGCTGGCCATGCAACCAACCGGGAATCGCCAGCGCCCGATGCCCGGTTGCCTGAAATCGCTTCGGCCACGTTGCGGCAAGCACCGCCGGCGTGGCCCGAAGCTCAACGCGATCAACGCAACGCGATCAACTCAACCGATGCCGGTACAGCCGGTAATTCTCATCGTCGAAGCACACAAAACTGACCTGCTCGATGCTGGGGGCCGCCGCCAGCGCCTTGCGCACTGCCTCGATGGCAATATCCACGGCCCGCTCGCGCGGGAATCCGTAGATGCCGGTGCTGATGTTGGGAAAGGCGATGGTCCGTAGCTTGTGCTGCGCGGCCAGCGCGATGCTCGCCTGATAGGCGCTGGCGAGCAGGGCGTCTTCGTCGTGGCCGCCCCCTTGCCAGACGGGACCGACCGCATGGATGACGTAAGGCGCGGGCAGCAGGCCGCCGGTGGTCATCACCGCCTGGCCGGTGGGGCAGCCGCCCTTGGTTTCGCGGATGCCGCGGCAGGCGGCCATGATGGCGGGGCCGCCGGCGCCGTGGATGGCGCCATCGACGCCGCCGCCACCGAGCAAGCCGCTATTGGCGGCATTGACGATGGCGTCGACTTCCATGCGGGTGATGTCTCCGTGCAAGACCTGCAGGTGTTCCCCTGTCATGACCTCTTCTCCGTGCTGGTTGGATAAAGCTGGACCGCCCCGGCTGTTCCGCGCACCTGTGCTGCCGGCCCGCCGCGGCACTTACATGGATTCCGCCAGCATACGCCGATAATCCGCGGCGCTGGCCTCTTTCGGGTTGGTCTTGTGGCAATGGTCCACCAGCGCACCGGCGATCACCTTGTCGAACATGTCCTCGGTGACGCCCATCTGGCGCAGGCCGGTGGGCAGCCCGAGGCGCGCCGTCATGTCATGCACGGCCTGGGCCAGGTCGGCATCCGCGGGCAAGCCCATGGCGTGGCGCAGGCGGGCGTAGCGGTTGTCGCGCACCACGCTGGGCGCGTCGGCGTTGAAGCGCAGCACGGCCGGCATCACCACCGCGTTCAGGGTGCCATGGTGCAGGCCGGTCTTGCCGTCCACCTTGAGGCCGCCCAGCGGGTGCGACAGCGAGTGCACGCAGCCCAGGCCCTTCTGGAAGGCCATGGCGCCCTGCATGGACGCGCTCATCATGTTCAGCCGTGCCTCGCGGTCCTGGCCGTCACGCGTGGCGCGTTCGATGTGCTTCCAGCCGCGTTCCAGGCCGTCCAGCGCGATGCCGTCAGCGGGGGGGTTGAAGGCGGGTGCCAGGAAGGTCTCCACGCAGTGCGCGATCGCATCCATGCCGGTGGCGGCGGTCAGGCTGGCCGGCAGGCCCAGCGTGAGGCCCGGATCACAGATGGCGGACTTGGGCAGCAGGTGCCAGGAGTGGAAGCCGAGCTTGCGGCCGTCTTCCAGGATGATGATGGCGCCGCGCGCGACTTCGCTGCCGGTGCCCGCGGTGGTCGGCACGGCGATCAGCGGTGCGGCGCGCTCGGTGATCCTGGCGCTGCCGCCTTCGATGGTGGCGTAGGTGGTCAGCTCGCCGGGATGGGTGGCGAGGATCGCAATGCCCTTGGCCAGGTCGATGGAGGAGCCTCCGCCCACCGCCACCAGTCCGTCGCAGCCGCCTTCCCGGTATTGCGCGGCGGCCTTCTTGACCATCGCCTCGGTCGGGTTGGAGGGGGTTTCGTCGAAGATCCCGTGCGGCAGGCCGCCCAGGGCGTCGATGGCCTGCTGGGCTACTCCGGCGGCGACCACGCCTTTATCCGTCACGATCAGGGGGCGGCGGATGCCGATGCGCTCGCACTCCGCCTTGAGCTGGCCGATCGTGCCGAAATCCAGGTGGATATGGGTGAGGTAATAAATGAAGGCCATCTATGCTGTCTCCGTCGGTGAGGGGTTTTATTTTCTTCTGACGATGGCCGATGATCGCGCAAAACCTGCCGATCTGGCCAGCCCCGGCTAAATTTCATAGGCTTTGCTGCCGAAACATACGGAATCATACTAAAATCGAACGATCGTTCACAATTCGAACATCCGGCATGCCAGAGCGGCCGGCGCTTCGGTTTGCCGAAGGTTCGTTGCCACTACACTGACCGTCTTTCATGTCCGCTGTTCCGTCTGCCTCCGTGTCCGCCCAGCCCGCGCCTGCCATGTCCGGCATGCCCACGGCCCCGCTCGACCCGCAGGTGGCGGCACTGCTGGAGTTGATCGGACGGGTCAAGCGCCCATCCATCCACGAACTGGATCCGGCCGACGCCAAGATCGCTTACGAGAAGAGCGCGCCCATCATGGATATCGCGCCGCAGCCCGTGCACAGCGTGGAAAACCTGAGCGTGGCCGCGCGCGATGGCTACGATATCCCGGTGCGCCTGTACGCGCCACGCGAGGCCAACTGGACCGAGCCGCTGCCGCTGTTGCTGTATTTCCACGGCGGCGGCTTCACGGTGGGCAGCGTCAATTCGCATGATCCGCTGTGCCGGTTGCTGTGCGCGCAGGCGGATTGCATGGTGCTGTCGGTGGACTACCGCCTGGGCCCGCAGTGGAAATTCCCCCACGCGGCGAACGATGCCTTCGACGTGATGCAGTGGGTGTTCGACGAGGCCGCGCGCCTGGGTGCCGACGCCAGCCGCATCGCCCTGGGCGGCGACAGCGCGGGGGGCACGCTGGCCAGCGCCTGCGCGGTGCACGCGCGCGATCTCGGCCTGGCGCCGGTGCTGCAGATGCTGATCTACCCCGGCACGTGCGCCCGCCAGGACATGCCGTCGCACCGCGCGCTGGCCGAGGGCTACCTGCTGACGGCGCCGATGATCCAGTGGTTTTTCGCGCAATACCTGGACAGCGAAGCCAGCCGCGACGACTGGCGCTTCGCCCCGCTCGATGGCGGCGGCCAGGGCGCCAATGTGCACGGCTGCTGTCCCGCCTGGATCGCCGTGGCCGGCTACGATCCGCTGCACGACGAAGGCGTGGCCTACGCGGCCAAGCTGCGCGCCGCGGGCGTGCCGGCGCATCTGGCCGACTACCCGGGCATGATCCACGATTTCTTCAAGCTGGGGCGCTTCGTCCCGGCGGTGGCCGGCGCCCATGGCGACGCGGTCGCCGCCTTGCGCATCGTCTTCGATGGCGGATGAGCGCGGCTCGCCGGACACCGCCGGCAGCCGGATCGAAGCGGTCGCAGAACCCCCGGTTTTGATGGCTTTACCAGTAGTGCATTACTTGTACTTGTAGTAGCAATTGCAATAGCAACAGGAGACAGAGACTCATGCATCGCCGCCAATTCCTCGCCCATGCGGGCGCGCTCGCCGCTACCGCGGCAACCCTCGGCCTGGCCAGCGCGCCGGCCCTGGCGCAGGCGGACAATTTCCCGCAACGGCCGATCCGCCTGATCATCGGCTATACCGCCGGGGGCTCCACCGACCTGCCGTTCCGCGTGCTGGCGGAAAACGCTTCCAAGATCTTCGGCCAGCCGGTGATCATCGAGAACAAGCCGGGAGCGGGCGGCGTGCTGCCCGCCCAGCTGATGCAGTCGACCCAGCCTGACGGCTACACGCTGGCGCAGGTAGCGATGCCGGTCTACCGCCTGCCGTACACCACCAAGATCAACTGGGACCCGGTCAAGGACCTGTCCTACGTGATCAACCTGGCCGGCTACTCGTTCGGCCTGGTGGTCCCGGCGGATTCGCCAATCAAGACCATGCAGGAATACATTGCCTATGCGAAGGCCAACCCGGGCAAGCTGACCTACGGCTCGCCGGGTTCGATGACCACGCTGCACCTGACCATGGAAGAGCTGGCCATGAAGCAGAACGTGCAGTTCTCGCATATCCCGTACAAGGGCAACTCGGAATCCATGCAGGCCCTGCTGGGCGGTCACGTGATGTCGGTGGCCGATACCCCGGCCTGGGCGCCGTACGTGGAATCGGGCAAGCTGCGCCTGCTGTCGACCTGGGGCGAGAAGCGCTCGGCGCGCTTCCCCAATGTGCCGACGCTCAAGGAACTGGGCCTGGGCATCGTGCAGACCTCGCCGTTCGGCGTGGTGGCGCCCAAGGGCACCGATCCGAAGATCGTCAAGAAGCTGCATGACGGCTTCAAGAAGGCCATGGAAATGCAGAACTACCGCGATGCGCTGGCCAAGTTCGACATGGAGCCTTACTACATGAGCAGCGAGCAATATGCCAAGTTTGCGGCGGATACGGTCAAGAAGGAAAAGGCCATTATCGACAAGCTGGGGCTGAACAAGCCGCAATAAGCAGGGCATAGCCTGCCTTGAGCCGGCGCCGCCCTGTCAGGGGCTGGCGCCGTTTTCATATCGGGCCGGTTTTCGGCCGGCAATCAAGGGGAACGCCGTCATGGCAAAGGAAGATTTCCGTCACAGCATGCCGCTGCGCGTGCGCTGGGCTGAGGTCGATCCGCAGTCGATCGTCTTCAACGCGCACTACCTGACCTACTGCGATATCTGCGTGACGGAGTACTGGCGTGCGCTGGGGATCCGGTATCCGGAGGACGTGCTGCACGCGCATGGCGTTGATATTTTCGTGGTGAAGTCCACGCTGGAGTATCACGCGTCCGCGCGCTTCGACGACATGCTGGAAATCCGGGGGCGTATCGCACGTCTGGGCCGCTCCAGCATGTTGTTCCGCGTGGAGATGTATCGTGGCGACGAGCACCTGATTACCGGCGAGATCGTCTATGTGTGCGCGGACCCGGCCACGAAGAAATCGGCGCCGGTTCCCGGGCCGGTACGGGAAACGATCACGGCTTATGAGGCCGTGAAGCCGGACGCCTGAGCCGGCTGGCTCCCGGCTGCGCGGTGGTTGCTTAAGCGGCGGCGCTGGCCTGCGTGCACGCCAGCGCCGCTCGAAAAGGCGCCTGGAAACTCAGCGCGCCGCGATACCGGCATCCTCCATGTAGGCCCGGATCACCGCATCGAAATCCGCGTCCCCCTGGAACCCCAGCGCCAGCGCCCGCGCCGTGTTCCACGCGGCGGGCCAGGTGCCGACGATATTCTCGATGCGCGCCTCGCGCTCCCAGCTCACCCGATCCGCCACGGCATCGCCGGCCACGCGCCGCAACGCCGCCACCATCTCCCTGGGCGTTACCGACAGCCCCGGCAGGTTCACGGTCCGGCGCTCGCCGAAATCAAGGCCATCGATTTCCATGCCGCGCACCAGCGCAGCGATGGCCCCGCGCGGCGACAGCAGCCACAGCGGCGTGTCCGGCGCCACCGGGCAATTGGCCGCCTCTCCAGCCAGCGGCTCGCGAATGATCCCGCTGGCGAACGACGATGCCGCGGCATTGGGCTTGCCCGGCCGTACGCTGATGGTCGGCAGCCGCAGCACGCGCCCGTCGACAAAGCCGCGCCGGCTGTAATCCGACAGCAGCAGCTCGCCAATCGCCTTTTGCGCGCCGTATGAGGATTGCGGGTTGAGCGCGGTATCGTCCTGCACCACGGCGGGCAGGGTGCCGCCATACACGGCGACCGAACTGGTGAACACCACGCGCGGCCGATGGCCCTGCGCGCGGCAGGTTTCCAGCAGCGCACGGGCGGCGTCGAGATTGACGCGCATGCCCAGCTCAAAATCCGCTTCCGCCTGGCCGCTGACGACGGCCGCCAGGTGGAACACCGCGCCGGTACGGGCATCGACGGCCTGTGCCAGCACCGCGGGGTCGGACAGGTCGCCCGTGACCACGCGCACGCGTGCGTCGTCCAGCGGGGGCGGGGCCACCACGTCGAGCAGGGTCAGGCCTTCGATGGCGGCCGGCTTGCCGTCGATGTCCAGGGTGCCGCGCTTGAGCAGCAGGCGGGCCAGTTGCAGGCCGAGAAAGCCGGCGCCGCCCGTGATCAGTACATGCATCTTGATCTTCCAGTTGTCTTGCAGTTGATTGGTTCGTGCCGCAAGCGGGCGCTTAGCCCTTCAGGTAAGGCTTGAGCCAGCCCAGCCCCGCCGAGGTGCCGGCGCGCGGCCGGTATTCGCAGCCGATCCAGCCGTCATAGCCAAGCCCGTCGATCACATCGAACAGGTACGGATAGTTCAGTTCGCCCAGATCCGGCTCGTGCCGCTCGGGCACGCCGGCGATCTGGATATGCCCGATGCCGGCAAAGTCACGCTTGAGCTTGACGGTGAGGTCGCCTTCCACGATCTGGCAGTGGTAGCAGTCGAACTGCACCTTCAGGTTGGCCGCCCCGACTTCCTTGCAGATGGCCTGGCCGTCGTCCTGGCGGTTGAGGAAATAGCCGGGCATATCGCGGGCGTTGATGGGCTCGATCAGCACGGTGATGCCTTGCGCGGCGGCGGCACGGGCGGCGTGCGCCAGGTTCTCCAGGTAGCAGGCACGATGGCGCGCGCGATCGGCGCCGGCGGGCACCAGGCCGGCCATCACGTGGACCTTGTCGTTGCCGATCACGGCCGCGTATTCCAGCGCGCGGGCGAAGGCATCGCGAAAACCGGCCTCGCGTCCCGGCAGGGCCGCCATGCCGCGCTCGCCGGCGTTCCAGTCGCCCGGCGGCGCGTTGAACAGGGCCTGGGTCAGCCCGTTGGCATCGAGGCGAGCCCGGATCTCGGCAGCGGGATGTTCATAGGGGAAGAGGTACTCCACGGCCTTGAAACCGTCCGCCGCCGCGGCGGCGAAGCGGTCCAGGAAGGCGTGCTCGGTGTACATCATCGACAGGTTGGCGGCAAAGCGCGGCATGCGGTGCTCCAGGAGAAAGGGTGGTTCTTGTGTCTTGGCTTAGCGGTTGACCAGCTTGCCCGGCGTGAGCCAGACCAGCCCGGCGCCAAGCACCAGCATGGCCGACAGCACATACATGCTCGACTGCGTGCTATGGGTGAGGTCGGTCAGGTAGCCCACCATGTACGGTGCCACAAAGCCCGCCAGGTTGCCCACCGAATTGACCACGGCAATGCCGGAGGCGGCGGCCAGGCCCGACAGGAAGGCGGTGGGCAGCGACCAGAACAGCGGGGCACAGGTCAGCACGCCGGCGGCGGCCAGGGACAGCGCGGCGATGGCCACCACCGTATTGTGGGTAAACGAGGCGGCAATGGCAAAGCCCACCGCGCCCATCAGCGCCGGCACGATCAGGTGCCAGCGGCGCTCGCGGCGGGCGTCGGCGCTGTGGCCCAGGAAGTTCATCACCACGATGGCGCAGACAAAGGGAATGGCGCTGAGCAGGCCGATATTGAGGTTGCCCTTCACGCCGCTGGTCTTGACCAGGGTGGGCATCCAGAAGGTCAGCGCGTATTGTCCGGTGACGAAGCAGAAGTAGATCAGGCACATCCACCACACGCGGCGATCCGAGAACACCGCGCGCAGCGAGTGGCCGGTGCCCGAGGCATTGGCCTGGCGCGAGTCTTCCTCGATATTGCGCTTGAGCACGCGCTTCTCGTCGGCGTCC
Source organism: Cupriavidus sp. 05N39 (assembly GCF_056397325.1). Lineage (NCBI taxonomy): Bacteria > Pseudomonadati > Pseudomonadota > Betaproteobacteria > Burkholderiales > Burkholderiaceae > Cupriavidus > Cupriavidus sp. 05N39. Next base: position 27,367 of record NZ_JBFTNE010000048.1, on the reverse strand, counting down.
AGCCAGGGCGCCTGGTCGATGCCGTTCTTGAGCACGAACACCGTGATCACGCCGATCAGCAGCGCGGGCAAGGCTTCGAGCAGGAACATCCATTGCCAGCCGCGCATGCCGCCGTAGTCATGGAAGGCGTCCATGATGAAGCCCGACAAGGGATTGCCGAACATGCCGGCCACCGGGATGCCCGACATGAACAGCGCGATCATCTTGGCGCGCCGGTTGGCGGGGTACCAGTAGGTCAGGTAGAGGATCACGCCGGGATAGAACCCCGCTTCGGCCAGGCCGAGCAGGAAGCGCATGATGTAGAAGGTGGCCGGCGTTTTCACGAACACGAACAGCGCCGAGATGATGCCCCACGTGATCATGATCCGCGCAATCCAGATGYGCGCGCCCAGTTTGTGCATCAGCAGGTTGCTGGGCACCTCGAACAGGAAGTAGCCGATGAAAAACAGTCCGGCGCCGAGGCCGAACACGGTCTCGGAGAAGGCCAGGTCCTGCGCCATCTGCAACTTGGCGAAGCCCACGTTGACGCGGTCCAGGTAAGCGATCACGTAGCACAGCATCAGGAAGGGCATGATGCGCCAGAACACCTTGCTGTAGGCGCGCTTTTCGATGTCCCGGTCGATGCCCCGGTCGATGTCTTGGCCGGCGCCGGTCAGCGCGGCCTGGGTGGAAGTATTCATGGTTGTCTCCGTTGTTTCGGCTTGATGCCGGCCTGGATCCGGTCCGGATCGGCAAGCCGAGGGCGAACGCTGCCCTTGCCGCGGCCCGAGGGGAAATCGGGGCGTGCGGCCGGGCCGTTCTGTTTTGCTTATGTTTGTGGTTGTGCTCTGCCTACCAGCGCGCCTTGAAGGTATTGCGCAGTTCGGCCAGGGCGTGCTCGTCGAGCGGGTCGGGCTTATCCTTCAACATCAGCCAGAGCCTGGCGGTTTCTTCGAGTTCCTCGAGCGCGAACGCCGCGCGCGAGACGGTGGTCTCCCACATCACCGGGCCAAGGCGCGCGAGCAGCACGCCGCGCACTTCAGGGGCAAGCCGGGCAACGCGCGCCGCCACCGCCGGGTCACCCGGCCGGTGGTAGGGAATCAGCGGGATATGCCCCACCTTCATCACGTAGTAGGGCGTGATTGGCGGCAGCACATCGTCCGGCTGCCAGGCGCCCGCCAGGCTCAGCGCCACCAGGTGGGTGGAGTGCGTGTGCACCACGCCGTGCGCCTGCGGGTTGTTGTCGTAGATGGCGCGGTGCAGGGTGAGCGTCTTGGACGGTTTGTCGCCGGCCACCCAGTTGCCGCCGCTGTCCACCTTGGCAATGGCGGCGGGGTCCAGCATGCCGAGGCAGGCGTCGGTCGGCGTGATCAGCCAGCCGTCGTCCATGCGCGCGCTGATATTGCCGGCGCTGCCGACGGTGTAGCCACGCTGGTAGAGACTGGCGCCGATGCGGCAGATCTCTTCGCGCAGGCTGGCTTCGGTGCTCATGCTTCACCTCCGAGCTGGCGCAGCGCTTCGTCGAAGAAGTCGACGCCGCCGAAATTGCCGGATTTGAGGGCCAGCGCCAGCGGTTGGGCCTCCAGCGTGACAGTGGCGGGCACGCCCGGCGCGATCTGCGTGCCGATGCGCAGCGCTTGCACGCCCAGCGCCTGCACCACCGCGCCGGAGGTTTCGCCGCCGGCCACCACAAAGCGGCGCGTGCCGCGGGCCTTCAGCGCGGCGGCGATGGCGGCCAGCGCCTGCTCTACCAGATGGCCGGCACGTTCCACACCGAGCGCGGCCTGCGCGGCCTTGACCGCTTCAGGCGTGGTGGTTGCGTAGACCAGCACCGGCTCCGCATGCGAGGCAATCAGGCCGAGTGCCTGCTCCACCAGCGGCGCGCCCTTGGCCAGCGCGAGCGGGTCGATGCGCAGGGCCGGGCGCTGTTGCTCCAGCCACCGGGCCACCTGGGCATTGGTTGCCCTGGACGCACTGCCGGCCAGCACCACGGCAGGGCCGGCAACCGGGGCGACGCGATCGGCGTCCGCGCGCGCCGGCAGCAGGCCCGCGCGGCGGAAATTGGCAGGCAGGCCGAGCGCCAGCCCGGAGCCACCGGTGAGCAGCGGCAGTTCGGCGCAGGCTTCGCCAAGCGTATGCAGGTCGGTATCGCTGACGGCGTCGGCGATGGCAAGGCGCACGCCGTCGCCGCGCAACGCTGCAATGGCTTGCCGGACGGCCGCGCTGCCGCGCGCCACCGCGTCGTAGCGCAGCAGGCCAACCTTATCCTGGCTTTGCCGCTGCAGCACGCGCACCAGGTTGGCGTCATGCATCGGCGTGAGCGGGTGGTGCTCCATGCCCGATTCGCTGAGCAGTACATCGCCTACGAACAGGTGGCCACGGAAAATGGTGCGGCCGTTCTCGGGAAACGCCGGGCAGGCAATGGTGAAGTCGCTGCCCAGCGCCGCCAGCAGCGCCTCGGCCACCGGGCCGATATTGCCTGCGGCCGTGGAGTCGAAGGTGGAGCAGTACTTGAAGAAGAACTGGCGGCAGCCCTGTGCCTGCAGCCAGCGCAATGCATCCAGCGACTGCGCGATCGCGTCGTCCGCCGGGATGGTGCGCGACTTCAGCGCTACCACCAGCGCATCGGCATGCTCCACGCCGGGCAGCGCTTTACCGCCGGCTGGTACGCCGATGGTCTGCACCGTGCGCATGCCGTTGCGCACCAGCGTATTGGCCAGGTCGGTGGCGCCGGTGAAATCGTCGGCGATACAGCCGAGCAGGGCGCGCGGGGATTCGTTCTGTGCGGTCATGCTGGCGTCCTCAGTCGGCCTTCTTTCCCGGCAGGTCGATGCCGGGGAACACCTTGATCACGGCGGAATCGTCTTCGYCGCCGTGCCCGGCGCTGGACGCCATCATGAACATCTGGTGCGCCGCGGCCGACAGGGGCAGCGGGAATTTGCTGGCGCGCGCGGTATCGAGCACCAGGCCGAGATCCTTGACAAAGATGTCTACCGCCGACAGCGGCGTGTAGTCGCCCGCCAGGATGTGGGGCACGCGGTTCTCGAACATCCAGGAGTTGCCCGCGCTGTTGGTGATGACCTCATACAGGGCCTCGGCATCCACGCCCTCGCGCAGGCCCAACGCCATCGCTTCGGCCGCCGCGGCGATATGCACGCCGGCCAGCAGCTGGTTGATGATCTTGACCTTGGAGCCCGCGCCATGCGCGTCGCCCAGGCGGTAGACCTTGCCGGCCATCGCGGCCAGCACGTCCTCGGCGAGCGCGTAGGCTTCGGCCGGCCCGGAAGTCATCATGGTCATTTCGCCGCTGGCGGCGCGGGCGGCACCGCCGGAGACCGGCGCGTCCAGCAGCAGAATGCCGCGCTCGCCCAGCCGCTTGCCCAGCGCCTGCGCAAAGCTCGGCGGCACGGTGGCGCTGGCGATCACCAGCGTGCCGGGGCGCAGGCTGCTTGCCGCGCCTCGTTCGCCAAACAGCACGGCCTCGGTTTGCGCGGCATTGACCACCAGCGTCACCACCACATCGCATTGCCCGCCCAGTTCGGCCGGGCTGGCGCAAGGGATGCCGCCGGCGTCGGCAAAGCGCTGCAGCACTTCGGGCCGCAGGTCGCACGCGTGTACCTTGAATCCGGCGCGCAGCAGGCTGTGCGCTACGCCGTTGCCCATCGCGCCGAGGCCGATGACGCCAATTGATTTGCTCATGAAGACTCCTGCCGGGAGGGCGGTGATCAGTGGGACGGGCCGCGCGCGGGCGCTTCGGCAAGGTCGGCTGCGGTGCCGGGCTGTCCACCCAGGGACAGGCGCCGCGCCGCGTTGTACATATGGGTCTGCGCCGCGTTGCGCGCGGCCAGCGCGTCGCCGGCACGGATGGCGGCAACAATGGCCTGGTGTTCCTCGCGCACCTGGCGCGAGAAGTCCGAGCGGCGCGCCTCGTTGGTACGGGTTACGCGGGTTGCGGTTTCCAGGTATTGGCTCAGGAAAGCCAGCGTCTTGAGGAAGAAAGGGTTGCCGGTAGCCTCGGCGATGGTCCGGTGAAAGGCCACGTCGGCGGCCACGCCGTCGCCGCCGGCGGCTTCCTCGGCGTCGATGCGGGCCAGTGCGGCATCGATGGCCACCATGCTGGCGTCCGTGCGGTCGCGCGCCGCCTGTGCCGCTACCTCAGCCTCGATGGCGCGGCGCAGTTCGACGATGTGCAGCACGGATTCGAGCGTGGCCACATCGGTGTAATCGATCCGCAGCGGCCGGATGCCAGCCTGCTCGGTGACGAAGACGCCGCTGCCCTGGCGCGACTCCACCACGCCTTCGTGACGCAGCCGGGCGATGGCTTCGCGGATGACTGTGCGGCTCACGCCGAATTCGTCGGAGAGCACCGCCTCGGTGGGGAGCTTCGCGCCGCGCGCAAAGGCGCCGCCTTCGATCTTCTCCAGCAGTTGTTCAGCAACGGTGTCTGTCAGGGCTCGGGCCGGGACTTTCTGGAACACGGGACGCTCAGGTGATTGGGTAATATGGTCATCATACAAATTTGCGGGAAGGAATGCAGATCGGGAGTTACCCCTACGCGTCAGCCTTGCTGCGGTGCGGCAAACGGTGGCGCGCCGCGGGCGGAGTATCATGGCGGCCCGCCCGTATCCTTATCTTTTCCGCATCCGAGCCATCATGACCATCACCATCCGCCTCGCCCCCTGGTCCGAAGTCCGCGAAATCGCGCGCTCCATCCGCTACGCCGTTTTCGTCGAAGAGCAGGGCGTGCCGGTGGAACTGGAATGGGACGAATGGGATGAGCCGAGCTGGCATGCGCTGGCGCTGGCCGAGGACGGCAGCGCGCTGGCCACGGGCCGCCTGCTGCCGGATGGCCATATCGGCCGCATGGCGGTGCTCAAGGCAGCGCGCGGCAGCGGTGTCGGCGCCATGGTGCTGGACGCATTGATGGCCAAGGCCGCCGAGCTTGGCTATCCCGAACTGGTGCTCAATGCCCAAAGCTACGCGGCGCCGTTCTATGCGCGCGTGGGCTTCGAGCAAGTTGGCGAGGAATTCGAGGAAGCCGGCATCCCTCACGTAGAAATGCGCAAGCGGCTGGGTTAAGCGTCGCCAACTCCGGCCGGCCGGGGGAATAGCGGCCGCGCCAACAGCGCGCAAACGCCGGCCGCCAGCCACACCGAGGGCCAGCCAAGCCCGGCGGCCATGGCCGGGATCGCCAGCGGCACCAGGAAGAAGCCGGAAAAAGCGAAGGTGTTGCCCAGGCCGAGTGCCGTGCCGGCACGGCTCGCACCCGCGATCGTGGCCAGCTCGGTAAAGGCGACGCCATGCCAGGCGGAGGTGCAAATGCCGCCCAGCACGAGGCAGGCCACCAGCATGGGCGTGAGCACGGCGTGCCAGACCGGAGCGGCAGTGCAGAGCCAGGCCAGCCCGCCGACTGCCCCGAAGACCAGCAACGTCAACCTGCTGCAGGCGCGCATGTAAGCGCGCCGGTTGCCGTGGCGGTCGGTCCAGCGGCCGCTCCATACCCGCATCACGGCAGCGCCCGCCTGGACCGCGGCCACGGACAAGCCCGCGGCGGCAATGCCGATCTGGCTGAAATCGTGCAGGAAGACCGTGGCGAAGCTCAGCACGGCCACCTGCGGCACGCACATCAGGCCCATGCCGCTCACCAGCCGCCAGACCAGCGCGTTGTGCAACAATCCGGGCCCGGCTTGCCGTGGCGGCGGCATGCCGCTGGCCGGCAAGGCGGCTCGTTCTCCGGCGGCCGGCGGTTCATGCATCCAGCGCCAGGCAAAGATCACGGTGATCCCGCAGAACGCGGCCAGTGTCCCGTACACCGCTACAAAGCCAGACGTCTGTGCCAGCATCGGCAAGGCCAGCGCCCCGATCCCGCCGCCGGCCGGCACCGCGGTCTGGCGGATGCTCATGGCCAGGCCCCGTTCGCCTTCGCGGAACCACGCCATCACGGCGCGGCCGCTGGAGCCGTTGACGCTGCCGCCCAGCAGGCCTAGCACCAGCAAGCCGAGCGCCAGCAGGGCATGGCCTGGAACGTGCCCCGGCAGTGGCGCAATGAACGCGGCCATCAGCACCAGCCACAGCGTGGTGGCGAGCAGCCCGGTCAACAGCACCCGGCGGTCGCCCCAGCGGTCGGTCAGCAAGCCCCACGGCACTTCACTTGCCGCGATACCGAGCCCCATCATGCCAATGCAGAAACCCAGCGCGGCGTTGTCGAGCCGGTAGCCGGCGCGCATCAGCACCGCCGTGGTGGGAATGCCCGAGAACGCCGCGGCGAAGCTCGCATTGGCAGCCACGCCGATGGCCAGGACTTTCCAGCGATGGCCGGGGCCGTGGCGTGGGGCGAGCGCTGCGCCGGCAGGGCCGGAAACAACGGGGAACGAAAGCGGGGAGCGGGCGCGGGACACGGCATCATCCTTGTAAGCGGCACGGGTGGCCTTGACGCTCCGATTCTGTCAGTCGAGAATGATCCTGAATATCAGATAATTTTTCACTAAATATCCCAAATAACAGGATGATTTGCGATGGCTACGGTGAACTTCGACCTGGATGTGCTGCGCAGCTTCGTGGTGGGCATGGAACTAGGCAGCTATGCCCGTGCCGCCGACCGTCTCGGCCGCTCCACCTCGGCGGTCAGCGCACAGTTGAAGAAGCTGGAGGAGCAGGCCGGCACGGCGATCTTCCGCAAGGCGGGACGCGGCCTGGCGCTGACCGAGGCTGGCGAGACCATGCTGGCCTATGCGCGCAGGCTGCTGGATCTCAACGACGAGGCCGCCTCCGCCGTACATGGCGTAGCGCTGGAGGGCTGGGTGCGGTTTGGCCTGCAGCAGGACTTCGGCGAGGTGCTGCTGCCCGAGGTGCTGGGCCGGTTCGCCCGCGCGCATCCCAAGGTCCGGATCGAGGCGCGCGTGGCCCGCAATGCCGAGTTGCTGGATAGCGTCGCGGGCGGACGCCTGGACCTGGCGCTGGCCTGGGACGATGGGGTGCGGATGCCGCATGTGGAGCAGGTCGCGGTGTTGCCGATGCGCTGGATCGTCCCCGCCGCCGCGCGCGCGCCGTGGCAGGGCAGCGAGCCGCTGCCGCTGGTGGCGTTCGAGGCACCGTGCCGCTTTCGTTCGGCCGGCACCGCCGCGCTTGATCGTGCCGGTATTGCCTGGCGGGTGGCATTCAGCAGCGCAAGCCTGGGTGGCTTGTGGGCCGGAGCGGCGGCCGGTCTGGGCCTGACTGTCCGCACCGGCATGGGCTTGCCGCCGTCGGTCAGGGCCTGGGAGCGGGGGGAAGGCGGACTGCCCGAACTGCCCTCGCTGGCGCTGGCGTTGTACCGCAAGGACGCCGAGCTGGAGGCGCCCGCCGCCCGGCTGGCGGCGATCGTGAGCGAAGCGGTTCGTTCCGCGCTGCCGGCCAGGCTGGCGGCAGCGGCCTGAAGCCCGGCAGGACTTGCATCCCGCCGTATGCGCGGTACCATCGCGGTCTTTGTTTTTGCCGTTATCCGGTTGTCTTTATCCCGCTTATGTCCGAAATCCGTTCCCGCCTGCTGCAGTCTCTTGCCGATGCCACGCCTGCCCTCGATCTGGCCGCTGCGCCCGCCGGAGATCCGCCTGCCGGCGAAGATTTGCTGTCGGCCTGGCTAAAACCCTGGCTGGCGGAACATTGCCTGGTGCAAGTCGACTGGCGGGAGTTCAGCACGCTGGGCGCGCAAGCCGTGGCGCGGCTTGCAACGCTGCGCGCGRCAGGGGTGTCGGCCATCGATGTCGATGATCTCTACGACGAGGACGGGATTCCGCTGGGCGGCGACGACAACGATTTCGATATGGAGCCGGCGGCCCTCTACCTGGCGCACGTCAATCGTGAGCTTGCGCCGCACGGCATGCAGTTGCTGGAGATCGGGCATTTCGAGGACGCCTGGCTGCTCGCCGTGCGCAACGACCCCGGCGCCATCCGCGCGTTGAATGCGGCGCTGCGTCCGCTAGGGCTGGTGGCCCGTCAATACTGAGTGTTGCGCTGAGTCGCCTTGACGGGGTGCCCTAACGGGGCGCCTGCACCGAGTCGGCGTCGCGGGCAACCCGCAGGTGGCCGCGATATGACACCTCGCCGGTACGGCCGTTGGTATCGAAGCTGCGCTCGCTGAGTTCGAAGCGGCCATCGTGGCGCACGCGCAGTACCGTGCTGGCGCGGGTCCCATAGCTAGGCGAGCGGATGAAGGCCGAAGACAGCAGCTTCTCCCACTCAGGCGTCACGCCGGTGCTGGGCAGCTCGAAATCCAGTGCCTGGCGATCATTGGCCAGCAGATCGAAATAGGGTTCCGCGCTGGCCCCCGGCTGGCCGGTGTCGGCTGCCACCGCTTCGGCGAGCGCGCCGACGCGGCTGCGCACCTTGGGCCAGGGCGTATCCAGCAAGGCATTGGACAGGCCATAGAGCCCGGGCCTGAGGCGCTGCGGATGCGGCGCCGCGCCGCGGTTGCTGTACCACCAGAGTTCGCGCAGGTCGCACGCCAGGAGGTTGAAGCCGTTATAGACGCCGGCGCGAGGTTGCAGTCCGGCCAGGTAGGACTGGGGGTCGCCGTCGCCACGCAGGAAGCCGGCCACCAGTTCGCCGCGCGACCGGGCATCGGTGCGTTTCTCGGACGGTGCGCGGTAGTTGGTCAGGGCGGCAAAGCGGCCGTCGCCGGCCAGGCCCATCCAGGTGCCCGGCTCGCCGATCACTTCCGCCAGGTCGCGGCCGGCCAGCACATTGGGCGCATCTTCCCACCAATGCACGGGCGCGGCCGGGCGTGCGTAGAATTCGTCGCGGTTGCCGGCCACCACCAGGGCATAGTCCGGGTGCGATTGCCAGGCCACCAGAATCAGGCACATAGCGCTTCCTTTCCTGCGTTCACTGCGATTGCCGCATCGACTGCAATCACTACGACTACGGTTTCATCTTTCGCGGCACCACCGGGCGGTGATCCTGCCGCTGCCGCCATCAGAGCTGGTCCAGGTCGACAAAGCGCTCGACCTGCCTTTCGCCGCTGATGAAATCCTGCAGCCCGCTCTGCCGCCAAAGTCCATCAAGGAGCAGATCGAAGGCAGGCGGCACGTCGGCATAGGCCTCCATCCAGGTCTGCATGCCGTCGCGCGTTTCGGGCCTGCGTAAGAGCGTACCACCAATTCCGCCGGCTTCGGCAACGGTCTCCATCCAGCGATGCCAATGCGGCAGCGCGGCATCGGCCAGGGCTTCCGGCACCCGGAAATAGACGTAAAGGTGGTCGCTCATGACAGTCTCCTGCGCGGGGCTGGCGGTTCAGGCTGCGTCGCCGATGGGTACCGCGTAGGGCAGTTCGCCCACGCGCACCGGGCTGCCGCCGGCGCTACCCAGGTGCAGGGCGCCACCGGCGGCATCGATCTTGAGTTCGGCCAGGCCGTCCCAGCCGCCTTGCGGCGCGGCGGCGGCATTGACCACCATGCCGCAGGGCTGTTCGGGATCCTCGGGGCGGAAGATCTCGGTGGCCGCGGCCGGCACTTCGCCTTCGCCGTGGATCAGCCACATGCGGCGCTTGAGCGTACCCCGGTACTGGCTGCGCGCCACGATTTCCTGGCCCGGATAGCAGCCCTTGCGAAAACTCACGCCGCCGACCAGTTCCAGGTTGATCATCTGCGGCACGAATTGCTCCTGCGTGGCAAGCGCGATGCGCGGCACGCCGGCCTGCACCTCCAGCCAGTCCCACACCGCCGCGTCCGCCGGCAGCAGTTGCGCCGACAGCGCGGCTTGCACCTGCGTTGCCTGTTCGGCCGGAAGCACCACCTGCCAGCGCGGCAGGCCGGCGCCATCGGGGAGCCGGATCACGGTAGCGGCACCTGCTGCCCCCGTCGACCACGGCTCGGCGGGGGCGGGCAGGCCGGCTGCCTGCAGTGCCGCGGCGCCGCCGGCGCCGGCTACGCCCAGCACGGCGCGGTCAGGCGTCAGATCGGACAGGCGCGCCTTGGCGCGCAGCACGAACATCGACAGGCGCTTCTGGATGGCGGGCTGCAGGTCCGCCGACAGTTGCAGCACAATGCCTTCTTCGTCCCGCCACATCAGGAAACTGGCGAGCAGCCGGCCCTTGGGCGAGCAATACCCGGCCACGCGCGCGGTGCCGGTGGCGAGATCGTCGACGGCGTTGGTGAGCTGGGTGTGCAGGAAACTGCCGGCGTCGTCGCCGGCAACCCGGATCAGGCCCAGCTGCGCGGGCCGGCAGACGACTCCGCTCTGGCGCACGGCTTCGAACTGGGTGGCGAGGTCGGGGGTAGGGGAATTCATGGCAGGTATCGCAAGCAAGAGGGCGCTGGGCAGCGCCGGATGGAAGGCGCAAACGCCGACAAAAGGCACAAAGGCTACAAAGCTATAAACGCCGACGAATGACAGTGAATGTGGCAGCAAAAAGCGCGGTAAATCGCACGGTAAATGGCACGGTGTATGGCGCAAACCGGAGCCCGCCGGGCCGGGGCGCCGCTGTCCGGTTGATCTCCGGCATATGGGGCGCGCTCGTGGCGGAGCAAGGCTCCCGGTATTATATGAGGCTGTCGCCATTTCAGCCGGCGCCCTGCGCAATTGATGCAGCGCGCGGCCGGCGTTGCCGGGGCGCATGATGCGCCACCACTACCTGTCCTACATGAAACGTATTTTCCTGCGACTGACCCTGGTCGCCGTGGTTTTCACGATTGCCGCCGCCGGTGCCTTTGCCTGGTGGGCCAATCGTCCGCTCCAGTTGTCGGCCTCGCCGATCGAGGTGGTGATCAAGCCCAATTCCAGCGTGGCCAGCGTCGGCCGCCAGATCGAGCGCGGCGGCGTGCGCATGGATCCGCGCCTGTTTGCCTTGCTGGTGCGGCTTACCGGCCACAGCGCCGACCTCAAGGCCGGCGGCTACGAGTTCGACAGCAGCGCCACGCCGCTGTCGGTGATCGGCAAGATCGCCCGGGGCGAGGTCAACCACTATGTGCTGACCGTGATCGAGGGGTGGGAATTCCGCAAGATGCGCGCCGCCGTGGATGCGCACCCGGCGCTCAAGCACGATAGCCGCGGCTTGTCGGATGCGGAGTTGATGAAGGCGATCGGCGCGCCCGAGCCGGCCCCGGAGGGCATGTTCTTCCCCGATACCTACCTGTTTGCGCGCGACAGCAGCGACCTGGAACTGTACCGCCATGCTTACCGCGCGATGCAGCGCCGCCTGACAGATGCCTGGAACGCCCGGGCGCCCGACCTGCCATACAAGTCGCCCTATGAAGCGTTGATCATGGCTTCCATCGTGGAGAAGGAAACCGGCCAGCCGGCCGAGCGCCCGCTGATCGCCGCCGTATTCGTCAACCGGATGAAGAAGGGCATGATGCTGCAGACCGACCCAACCGTGATCTACGGCCTGGGCGAAGGGTTCGACGGCAATATCCGCAAGCGCGACCTGCAGACCGACACCCCTTACAATACCTATACGCGTAACGGCCTGCCGCCCACCCCGATCGCCTTGCCCGGGTTGGCCTCGCTGGCCGCGGCCACCGCGCCGGCCCCGTCCGATGCGCTGTATTTCGTGGCGCGCGGCGACGGCAGCAGCCATTTCTCCAACTCGCTTCCCGAACACAACCGCGCGGTAGACAAATACCAGCGCGGCAAATAAGTCTCCCCATGCGCGGAAAATTCATCACATTCGAAGGCATCGACGGTGCCGGCAAGAGCACCCACGTGGAGTGGGTGGCGGAGCGCCTGCGCGCCCGCCTGGCCGGCGATGTCGCCGTTGTCACCACCCGCGAACCGGGTGGCACGCCGCTTGGCGAGGACCTGCGGCAACTGTTGCTGCACCGCAAGATGCACCTCGAAACCGAGGCCTTGCTGATGTTCGCCGCTCGCCGCGAACATATTGCCGAAGTCATCGAGCCGGCCCTGGCGCGCGGCGACTGGGTCGTATCCGACCGCTTCACCGACGCCACCTTTGCCTACCAGGGCGGGGGCCGGGGCTTGCCGCGCGCGCGCCTCGAAGTGCTTGAGGCATGGGTCCAGGACGGCTTGCAGCCGGACCTCACGCTGTTGTTCGACGTGCCGCTGGAAACCGCCAGCGCCCGGCTGGCCGGTGCCCGCGAGCCAGACAAGTTCGAGGCCGAGTCGCGCGCCTTCTTCGACCGCACCCGGCAGGAATACCTGCGCCGCGCGGCCGAATCCCCGCAGCGCTTCCGGGTCATCGACGCCACCCGGACCATTGCCGGAATTCAGGTGGAGCTTGAGACAATTCTGGCAACACTTTGAATTGACATCATTATTCGCAGATTGTGATAGTGGTGGACCTTGCAGCGGCTGGCGCACGTCATTGCACTCTCAATTTATGTAGTCACTCGAAGTTTCAACCCTAACTCACTGATTCGCATGCTTTATCCCTGGCAGAAAGAAGACTGGCAACGGCTGAACGCGCTGCGCGAGCGGCTCCCGCATGCCTTGCTGATTCACGGCCAGCAAGGCATCGGCAAGCGCGACCTGGCGCTGCATTTCGCCCAGGGACTGCTGTGCGAAACACCGCGGCCCGATGGCCAGCCCTGCGGCACATGCTCTGCCTGCCACTGGTTCAGCCAGGGCAATCATCCGGATTTCAGCGTGGTGCGCCCGGAAGCCATGGAGGCCGCGGGCGACGCCGAGACCGACGAGAGCGGCAAGAAGAAGACGCCCAGCAAGGTGATCCGCATGGAACAGGTGCGGGCGCTGATCGATACCGTGGGTATCGGCACGCACCGTGCCGGCCTGCGCCTAGTGGTTGTCTATCCGCTCGATGCGTTGCAAAGCGAGGGTGCAAACGCCTTGCTCAAGACGCTGGAGGAGCCGCCGCCGTCGACCGTGTTCCTGCTGGTGACCGACCGCCTGGACCGCGTGCTGCCCACCATCCTGTCGCGTTGCCGCCAGTTCTCCGTGCAGCGGCCCAGCGCCGCCGACGCCATGGCCTGGCTCGGCAGCCAGGGCGTGGGCGATGCCGAGGCCCAGCTGGCGCTGGCCGGCGGCTCGCCGCTGACCGCGCTGCACGCGGCCGAAGCGGAGGAGCAGCCGATGCAGCGCTGGCTGGTGAGCCAGCTTGGCGCGGGCGCCGGCTTCGATGCCCTGGGGGCAGCCGAACAGGTCCAGAAGATGCCGGTGCCGTCGGTGCTTGGCATCTTGCAGCGCTGGACGTACGATCTGCTGTCGGCGCGCCTGGCGGCCGCCCCGGTGCCGCGCTATTTCCCGCGCGAGCAAGCGGTCCTGGCACGCTGCGCGCAGGCCACCGATGCGCACCGGCTGCAGGCCTTCTCGGCGCGGCTGCTGAACCATCGCCGCAGCGAGAATCACCCGCTGGCGGCGCGGCTGGTCATGGAATCCGTGTTTCTGGAGTACCGGCAGTTGTTCCAGTAAGCCGGGGCGCTCGGATAGGTAGTTGAAATAAGTCCAATAAGTCCAATAAGGCCTGAAGGCCATAGAGTGAGCAAGGGGTCAGTCATGAACACAGAAGTGACAGGGGCACGGGGCGCCAGCATTCCCGGCGCCGCAGGTGGAATTGGGGCGCCGACCGTTCCCGGCGCATCCTCCCGGCCGAACGTGCTTTCGCTTTCGATCAAGGACCAGGCAGGGCTCTATGCCGCCTACATGCCGTTCCTGCAGCGCGGCGGGATCTTTGTCCCGAGCAACCGGCCCTTCAGGCTGGGCGAGCAGGTATTCCTGGTGCTGTCGCTGCTCGACCGGCCGCAGAAGTACCAGATCGCGGGCCAGGTGGCATGGATCACGCCCGTCGGCACGCCGCACAAGACACCGGGCATCGGGATTCACTTGCCGGACGACGATATGGGCCGCAACCTGCGCCGCACGGTGGAAGAGATCCTGGGCAAGACGATCGAATCGGCCAAGGCCACCCAGACTTTGTAGTTGACCTTAACTTTGTTGCCCAAGTTATTGTTTTAGAAGAATTTCAAAATGAGTGATTCCGATTTTTCCGTCCGGGTCGCGGAGCAGCGCGACCTCGCTGCCATCGTTGCCATCTACAACAGCACCGTGGCGTCGCGCATGGTCACGGCGGACACCGAGCCGGTCACGGTGGCATCGCGCCAGGCCTGGTTCGATGAACACAAGCCCGGGCGGCGGCCGCTGTGGGTGGCGGAGGACAGAGAAGGGAAGATGGCCGGCTGGCTCAGTTTTTCCGACTTCTATGGGCGCCCGGCTTACGGCGCCACCGCGGAAGTCTCGATCTATCTCGACGCCAGCCGCCGGGGACAGGGCCTGGGACGCTTCCTGCTGCAGCAGGCCATCGCGCATGCGCCGCGGATCGGGGTCAACACCCTGCTGGGCTTCATCTTCGGCCACAACGCGCCCAGCCTGGGCCTGTTCGCCTCGCTCGGCTTCGAGAGCTGGGGTAACCTGCCGCGCGTGGCGGTGCTTGACGGCGTGGAGCGCGACCTGGTCATCCTCGGCCGGCATTTGACGAAGCCCGGGGAGTAACCGGATGGCGGTTGCCTAGGCCTGCATCTCCCCATTTCCATTTGCCTCCAGCGCGGCAAGCAATGCCAGCACGGCCGGCGCCTGCTCGTCCGCGCGCCAGACGCCATGCAGTTCGGAGGCCCGGCCCGGCCTTGCCAGTGGCCGGCAGGCCAGGTTGGGCAACTGCACCAGCGCAACCGACGCGGGCACCAGCGAAACGCCGAAGTTCTGCGATACCAGCGTAGCGATCGTCAGCATATGGCGCACTTCATGGCGGATGCTGGGCGTAAAGCCGGCGCCCATGCAGAGGGCGACGATCTTGTCGTAGTACTCCGGCGCGAAATGGCGCGGGAACAGGACAAAATCTTCCAGGCGCAATTGCCGCAGATCGACTTGCGCCTGCGCCGCCAGCGGATGATCCGACGGCAACACGCAGATAAACCGTTCGGCATAGAGCACGCGGGACGCCAGGCCGACCGGGATGACGCGCGGATGCGCGATGCCGATATCGATCAGGCCGCGCTGCAGCGCCTCGATCTGCTCGAAGCTGTTCAGCTCGTGCACCACCACCTCCACCCCCGGCCGTTCTTGCGCGAACGCATGAATCGCCGCGGCCAGCTTCGTCAGCATGGCCGAGCCGACAAAGGCGACGTGCACCGCGCCGGTTTCCCCCTTGGCGGCCCGGCTCGCCAGGCCCTGCGCATCGCGCGCCAGGGCAAGGATCTTCACCGCTTCCTGGTACATCACCCGCCCGGCGGGCGTTAGCGCAACCTCGCGCGTGCTGCGCCGCAGCAGCGCGAAGCCGAGCGAGTCTTCCAACTGGCGGATGTTGAAGCTCAGCGGCGGCTGGGTGATGGCAAGGCGCTCGGCCGCCCGGCCGAAATGCAGTTCCTCGGCGACGGCAACGAAGTAGCGCAACTGTCGAAGGTCCATGGAAGTCCAGGGTGATTGATTCAATACCGATATAAATAGCGCAAAAAACGATATTGGACGAGAAAACTCGCGAGTTTGAGAATGGTTCTTGCGCACCCACCCGCGGCGGCCTTCCGCGGCCAGCGGCGCGCAATAAAAAGAACCAGGGAGACAGCCGTGAATCCGAAGACCCTCGTCGTCTTGCTCATTGCCCCATTGCTGACCGTGATGACAGCAACCAAGGCCGCCGCGCAAGCCTATCCGCGCCAGCCCATTCGCATCGTCGTGCCCTATGCGGCCGGCGGCATGACGGACGTCGTGGCGCGCGTGATCGGCCTGCGCCTTGGCGAGCGGCTTGGCCAGCCTGTGGTGGTGGAAAACCGGCCGGGGGCAGCCACCATCGTCGGCGCGGAGCAGGTCGCAGGAGCCAGCGCCGATGGCTACACGCTGCTGGCGGCCACCAATACTACGCTGACCATCAATCCCTGGCTGTACCCGAAGCTGCCTTACGACCCCGCCCGGAGTTTCGCGCCGATCGCGCTGGTTGCCACAGCGCCGAGCGTGATCGTGGTGAATCCTGCCGTGCCCGCCAGGACCATGGACGAACTGGTGCAACTGTCCCGCACCAAGCCAGGCAGCTTGAGCTATGCATCGTATGGCAACGGCTCGACCGCGCATCTTGCCGGCGAGATGCTGAAGGCGCGCGCCGGGATCGACGTGCTGCACGTGCCGTACAAGGGCAGCGCGCCGGCCAAGGCCGCCGTGATGGCCAACGAGGTGTCGATGACCTTCGAGCCCGCCTTCACCGGCCTGCCGCAGATCACGGCGGGCAAGCTGCGCGCGCTTGCCGTGATGAACGCGAAGCGCTCGGCGGTGATGCCCGATGTGCCGACCACGGCGGAGCTTGGCTTCGGCGGCGTCGAGATGTCGGCCTGGGTCGGCCTGGTGGCGCCCGCCGCCACGCCGCCCGCCGTGGTGGAGCGGCTGGCCAGCGAGATCGAGCGCATCGTGGCCGAGCCGGCGGTGCAACAAACCTTGCTGCGCAGCGGGGCCGAGCCGGTGGGCTATTACCGCGAAGCCTTCGGTGCCTATATCCGCGAGGAAACCGCCCGCTACGGCAAGGTGATCACGGCCGCGCACATCCGCGCCGACTGAACAAGCACGACCCGCCACCCAAGCCACGACCATGCCAACATGAACAAACCGCTTTCCCATATCYGCGTACTCGACCTGACCAGGGTGCTGGCCGGCCCCTGGTGCACCCAGAACCTGGCCGACCTGGGCGCGGAGGTGATCAAGGTCGAGCGGCCCGGCGCGGGCGATGAAACCCGCGGCTGGGGGCCGCCCTGGATGCCCGTCGACGCCGGACAGGAACGGCAGGACTCCACCTACTACGCCTCAACCAACCGGGGCAAGAAATCGGTCACTGTCGATTTCGCGACCAGCGAAGGCCAGGAGATCGTCCGGCGCATGGCAGCCACCTGCGATGTGCTCGTGGAGAACTACAAGGTCGGCACGCTGGCGCGCTTCGGGCTCGGCTACGAGGACCTGCGCGCGGCCAACCCCGGATTGATCTATTGCTCGGTCACCGGCTATGGGCAGACCGGCCCCTATCGGCACCGTCCCGGCTACGACTTCGTCTTCCAGGGCATGAGCGGGCTGATGAGCCTGACCGGCGAGCCCGACGATGCCTGCGGCGAATGCGAAGGCGGCGGGCCGCAGAAATTCGGCGTGGCGGTGGCCGACATGACCACCGGCCTGTACGCCAGCCTCGCGATCACGGCCGCCCTGGCATGGCGCGAGCGCAGCGGCCTGGGCCAGCATATCGACATGGCCTTGCTCGATTGCGCGCTCGCGCTTGGCAGCAACCAGGCGGTTGGCTACCTGGCTTCGGGCAAGGTCCCGCGCCGCTACGGCAATGCGCATCCCAACGCCGTGCCGTACCAGGTCTTCGCCACCCAGGACGGCAAGCTGATCGTGGCGGTAGGCAACGACGGACTGTTTGCCTCGTACTGCGAGGCCATCGGCCGGCCGGATCTTGCCGCCGATGCGCGCTTTGCCAGGGTCAGCGGCCGGCTGGTCAACCGCGACGCGCTGTTGCCGGTGCTGGCGGATATCATGCGCGCCGACACTACTGCAGCCTGGCGCGCGCGCCTGGAAGCGGCCGGCGTGCCTTGCGGTCCCATCAATGACTTTGCCCAGGCCTTCGATGATCCGCAGGTCCGGCATCGCGGCATCCGCGTGGACCTGCCGCTTTCCACCGGCGGGACCTGTCCCGCCATCGCCAGCCCGATGCGGTTCTCCGCCACGCCGCTGGACTACCAGAGCGGGCCGCCTGTCCTCGGCGAGCACACCGAGGCCGTGCTGGGCGACAGCCTGGGCATGGCACCCGAGGATCTGATCCGCCTGCGCGCTGCCGGCGTGATCTGAATACGTCTCTCGTCCTTCCATCCTCCTTGCCGGAACGCTCCCATGTCCTTCCAAGCCAGCTACGCCGAGTTCGTCAGTCCACGCCCCGGTGATGCGGGGACCAGCTCCCGCCACCTCGCGCCGGATTGCGCCGGCCTGGATTTCTTCGCGCTCGACCGGGGCCTGCGGGACCTGCTGGCGCTGTACCTGCCGGCGCAGGAACACCAGCACCTGCTGCCGCATTTCCAGCGCATGGGCCAGTTGGCCGGCGGCCGTCTGAATGCGCTGGCGGCGGTGGCCGACAAATACGCCCCGGTGCTTCACGCGCGCACCCGCTGGGGCGAGGACGACGACTGGATCGAATACCACCCGGCCTACCAGGAGATGGAACACATCGCCTTCGCCGATTTCCAGTTCCATGCGATGGGCCACCGCGCCGGCGTGCTGGGGTGCGCCGCGCCGCTGGCGCCGGCGGCGAAATACGCCTTCCAGTACCTGTTCGTGCAGTCGGAGTTCGGCCAGATGTGCCCGATCAGCGTGACGGATACCTCGATCCACCTGATCCGCAAGTTCGGCAGCCAGGCCTTGCAGCAAAAATTGCTGCCCAGCATGCTGTCCGCCGACCTGGCGTCGCTCTGGAAGGGCACCCAGTTCATGACCGAGAAGGCCGGCGGCTCGGACGTGGGTGCCATCGAGACCGTGGCGCGCGAGGAAGGTGGCCAGTGGCGCCTGTACGGCGAGAAGTGGTTCTGCTCGCATGCCGACGCGGACGTTGTCCTGCTGCTGGCCCGCCCCGAAGGCGCGCCGTCGGGCACCCGAGGGCTCGCGCTGTTCGCGCTGCCGCGCCGGCTGGACGATGGCAGCCGCAACACATACCGCATCGTCCGGCTGAAGGACAAGCTGGGCACGCGGTCGATGGCCAGCGGCGAAGTCCGGCTCGAAGGGGCGGTGGCCTATCCGGTGGGCGCGCTCGACCAGGGCCTCAAGCAGATGATGGAGCAGGTCAACCTGTCGCGCCTGTCGCACGCGGTGCGCGCTGCCGCCATGATGCGCCGTTGCCTGAACGAAGCGCTGCAGGCCGCGCGGCACCGCTCTGCCTTTGGGCGCGAGGTCATTGGCCATGCGCTGCTGCGGCGGCAATTGCTGAAGATCATGGTCCCCACCGAGGCGGCCTTGTCGATGGTCATGGCCACGGCGGACGCCATGCGGCGGGCCGGCGAGGAAGAGGGCGGGGGCGAGGGCGAGGGCGAGGGCGACGGTAGCGCACGGCAAGCCTTGCGCCTGCTGACGCCGCTGATCAAGCTGCGCGCCTGCCGGGACAATATCGCCGTGGCGACCGGCGCCATGGAAGTGCGGGGCGGCAACGGCTATATCGAGGATTTCGTCAACGCGCGGCTGGTCCGCGACGCCCACATCGGCGTGCTGTGGGAGGGCACCAGCAATATCAATGCGCTGGATGCCATCCAGCGGGCGGTGGGAAAGGAAGGGGCTCACCGTGCCCTGGGGAGCTTGCTGGCGGGTCGGCTGGAGCAATCCGGGAACCTGCCGGCGCCACTGCGGCAGGCCTTGTGGCAAGGGTGGCAACGTGCCGCTTCGCTCGCCGAGGCCGTGGCCGGCGGCGCGCGGCACGAGGCGGAGAGCCGCCGTGCCGCCAGCGCCCTCTACCACGCCAGTGCCGCCATCCTGATGGCCTGGGAGGCTACCCGGCCTGGCGTCGACGCCCGCCGGCTGCTACTGGCCGACGCGCTGCTGCGGCATCGCCTGCTGCCATCCGATCCGCTGGCGAGCCCGGATGAGGAGGGCGAATCCGCGGCGTGCCGGCTGCTGCTGGACCCGGCGCCGCTCACGCTGGAGCAGGCCTGCGCGGCGATCGCCCCGGCCTGATCCGGGCTGGCGCAAGTGGCGTATCCGGCGGCGGGCCGCGCCCGCTGATCCGCCGTGGGCGGGCGCGCGGGCACGACCGGATACAATGGCGGGTGGCGCCGCCCGCGGCGGCGTCTCTATACGGAAACCGCCCCAATGTTTGTCGATTCCCACTGCCATCTAGATTTCCCCGAACTGGCCGAACGCTTGCCCGAATTGCTGGAGAACATGCGTGCCAGCCAGGTAACGCATGCGCTGTGCATCTCGGTCACGCTGGAAGATTTCCCGCGCGTGCTGGCACTCGCCGAGCAGTTTCCGCATCTCTACGCTTCGGTCGGTGTGCATCCCGACTACGAGGAGGGCGAGGAGCCCACGCTGGAGCGCCTGCTGGCGCTTTCGGCGCATCCGCGGGTGGTCGGCACCGGCGAGACCGGGCTCGACTACTACCGGCTGAACGGCCGCAGCATCGCCGACATGGAGTGGCAGCGGGAGCGTTTCCGCACCCATATCCGCGCCGCGCGGCAGACCGGCAAGCCGCTCATCATCCATACCCGCTCGTCCGCCGACGACACCCTGCGCCTGATGCGCGAGGAAGACGCGCGCGCCGCCGGCGGGGTGATGCATTGCTTCACCGAGAGCTGGGAGATCGCCCGGCAGTCGCTGGATGAAGGCTTCCACATCTCGTTTTCCGGCATCGTGACATTCAAGAACGCGGTGGAGCTGCAGGAAACCGCGCGCAAGATACCGCTGGAGCGCATGCTGATCGAGACCGATTCACCTTACCTGGCGCCCGTGCCTTACCGCGGCAAGACCAACCAGCCAGCCTGGGTGCGCCATGTGGGCGAATTCATCGCCAATCTGCGCGGCATTCCGGTCGAGGAATTGGCGGAGCAGACTTCCGACAATTTCTTCCGTCTTTTCAAGCATATAGATAGGAATACTCATGTTTAACATGAAGGCTGTACGGCGTCTCGCCGCTGTCGCGGCGCTGCTTTGCGGCACCGTTGCCTGGGCGACGCCCGCCGACGATATGCGCAAGGCGGTGGAGTTCGATGACATCAACGCCGTCCAGAAGATGCTGGCGCGCGGCGTCGATCCCAACCTTGTCGATGCCAAGGGCAATCCCATGCTGGTGGTGGCATTGCGCGAGAAGTCGCTGAAGGTGGCAGGGGCACTGATCCGCGCCAAGAATATCGATTTCGACAAGACCAATGCGGCCGGCGAGACGCCGCTGATGATGGCCAGCCTGCAGAACGAACTCGATATGGTCAAGCTGATGGTCGACCAGATGGAGGTCGAGATCAACAAGACGGGCTGGACGCCGCTGCACTACGCGGCGACCAACGGCAACAACGAGATCGTCAAGTTCCTGGTTGATCACGCTGCCTATATCGACGCCGAAAGCCCCAACGGCACCACGCCGCTGATGATGGCAGCGCGCGGCGGCCATATCGAGACGGTCAAGCTGCTGCTGGACGAGGGCGCGGACATGCGGCTGAAGAACCAGCAGGGCATGACGGCAATCGACTTTGCCGAGCGCTACCACCAGAAGGAAATCGCGGACGGGCTGAAATCGCGCTGGCAGAAGCTGTATCCGCAGACGCCGCTAAGTTCGCAGTCCCCGCAAAAGGGCTGGAACTGAATTTGCGGGAAGCACGCCGGTCTTGCCCGGCGTGTTCCCGCCCCGGCTACGCGTCGTCCGCGAGGCGCACGCCGGTGAACTGCCAACGCTGGTGCGGATAGAAGAAGTTGCGGTAGCTGGCGCGGATATGCGATTCCGGCGTCACGCAGGAACCGCCACGCAGCACCAGCTGGCTGCACATGAACTTGCCGTTGTATTCCCCCACCGCGCCGGCGCCCGGCCGGAAGCCCGGGTAGGGCTGGAAGGGGCTGGCGGTCCATTCCCACACGTCGCCAAACATCTGCCGCAGCGCGCCCGAGGTATTCTGCCGGTCGGGCAGCGGCCGCAGAATCCGTCCTTCGACAAAATTCCCGGTGGCCGGCAGGTTGCGCGCCGCATGCTCCCATTCCGCCTCGGTTGGCAGGCGGCGCTCGGCCCAGCGGGCGAAGGCATCGGCCTCGTAGAAGCTGACATGGGTGACCGGGCTATCGGGATCGACCGGCTGCATCCCGCGCAAACTCATCTGCCACCAGGTGCCCTCGCGTTCCTCCCAGTACAGCGGCGCTTCGATGCCCTGTTCGCAGACCCAGCGCCATCCATCCGACAGCCAAAGGCCGGCGGTACGGTAGGCGCCGTCCTCGATGAATTCAAACCACTGGCGGTTGCTGATGGGGTGCGAGCAGAGCTGGTACGGCTGCAGCAGCACATTGTGGCGCGGGCCTTCGCAATCGAAGGCGAAGCCGTCGCGGTCGTGGCCGATGGCGACCACGCCGCCGGCAAAGCGGATCCATTCGGGGGCCGGGCGCGGGTCGGCGATGACGGGCGCCAGCAACTCCGGCGCGAAAGCCGGCTTCAGCGGGTTTTGCGCGAACAAGTGCAGGATGTCGGTCAGCAGCAATTCCTGGTGCTGCTGCTCGTGGTTCAGGCCAAGCTCGATCAGCGCTGCCTCGGCATCCGTCTGCGCGCTCGTGAGCAGCCCGAGCATGGTTTCGTCGACCGCTTCACGRTAAGCCAGGATCTCGTCCAGCGAGGGCCGCGAGAGCAATCCCCGGCGCGGGCGCGGGTGGCGGGCCCCGACCGACTCGTAATAGGAGTTGAAGAGGTAGCGGTATTGGGGGTCGACTGGCTCGTAGTCCGGGATGCGGGCCGTCAGCACGAACTCCTCGAAGAACCAGGTGGTATGGGCCAGGTGCCATTTGGCCGGGCTTGCGTCGTCCATCGACTGCACCGTGGCGTCGGCGTCGGTCAGGTCGGCGACCATGGCCTCGGTGGCCGAGCGGATGTGGCGGTACCGGGCAAGCAGGGCCGGCTCGTGCGGAGGATGCACGGCGCTGGCAGGCAGCAGGGCAGAGGACATGCGGGCTCCCTTATCGAACCTTGCGGACTTGGCATCTGCCGCGGATGCCGCGCGAAGGGCGGCTGGCCGTGGCGTGTGGATTGCGGACAGGTTCCGACCCAGGCCCTCGCAACAAGGCCGCGCGGGCTTCCCCCTGGATGGACGTGCACCGAAACCGCTCGGGCGTTCCGAACCATCATAGACCCGATCATGCACGGGGCATAGCAGGCTCTCGCCTGCAAAACCGGGGGCAATGCTCTCACCGGGCGGGCCGGCCAACGAGGTGGGAAACGGCTTGCCAGAGCGCAAAACGCCCGCCGGCATGAATGCGGGCGGGCGTTTTGCCTGGCGGCGCGGCGGCGTGCCGCCGCCTGGCGGTCAGGCGATCACGCGGCCAGGGCTGCCACGGCGCTGTTGGCGGAGGCCAGGCTGGCTTCGCGGGCTTCCGGGCCCATGGCGAGGCCATGCGCGCGCACATACGTGATATCGGTGATGCCCAGGAAGCGGAACACCACGTCGACGGTCTGCTCATGCAGGTCCAGGGCGTTGGCGTCCTGGCGCACGCCGCCGCGCGACGACACCACGATCACGCGCTTGCCGCCGGCCAGGCCAACCGGGCCGGTCTCGGTGTACTTGAAGGTGCGGCCGGCCTGGGCGATGCGGTCGATCCAGGACTTGAGCTGGCTCGGGATGCTGAAGTTGTATTGCGGCACGCCCACGACCAGCACGTCGGCTTCAAGGAATTCCTTCAGGAAGGCTTCGGTGCGTTGCAGTTCGCTTTCTTGCAGCGCGTTCAGGCCGTCCTTCGGGCCGCCCAGCACGGGCAGCAGTGCGTTCGACAGGTGTGCCGGAGCGTCCTGGTCGAGGTCGCGCACGGTCAGGGTGGCTTCCGGGTGCCTGGCGCGCAGGTCGGACACGACCTTGGCGGTCAGGGTGCGGGAAGCGGAGTGGCCGCCAAGTACGCTCGAGTCGATTTGCAAGATCTTCATGTTCATCTCCACAGGGGTTCGGGTTGGATGAAGCAAAGATAGCGGTCTGCCATTGATGCCGGTAGTGGGGCAAAATGGAACTTATTGTTCCAGGGGCAGAACGCCAGCCGGCTGCTACCCTGGCGCGCTCCCCCGCCGAGGAAGTCCGATGCAAGACCTGAACGATCTCTCGCTGTTTGCCCAGGTGGTCCAGCAT
The DNA here is from genome assembly GCF_056397325.1 of Cupriavidus sp. 05N39. Lineage (NCBI taxonomy): Bacteria > Pseudomonadati > Pseudomonadota > Betaproteobacteria > Burkholderiales > Burkholderiaceae > Cupriavidus > Cupriavidus sp. 05N39. The sequence goes on along the minus strand of NZ_JBFTNE010000048.1, from coordinate 3,644 downwards.
GGCAGTTTTTCCGCCGCCAGCCGTGCCAGCGGCGTGCCAAAGTCCCGCCTGAKCCGGCGCATTGCGCAGCTGGAGCGCGACCTGGGCGTGCAATTGCTGCGCCGGACTACCCGGCAGGTACGCGTGACGCCGATTGGCGAGGCGTACTACGAGCGCTGCCGCGCCATGCTCGCGGAGGCGGAAGCGGCGCGCGAAGTGATCGAGCAGGCACGCGACCAGCCGGGTGGCAATTTGCGGATCAGTTGTCCGGTAGCGATCGCCCAAAGCCTGCTGGCCCCGGCGATCGGGCATTTCATGCAAGCCAATCCCGGGATTCGGATCGAGGTGGAGGCTACCAACCGCCGTGTCGACGTCATCGCCGAAGGATTCGACCTGGCGCTGCGCGTGCGCGATGTGATGGACGATTCCTCGCTCGTGGTGCGCACTTACGGCGAAAGCCCGCTCATGCTGGTTGCCAGTCCGGCGCTGCTCGACAGCATCGGCCGCCCGCGTACGCCCGAGGCGCTGGACGGCATGCCCGGCGTCAACCAGAAGCCGCACGATGGCAAGCATGTCTGGACGCTGAGCTGCAATACCGGCCAGTCCATCCACATTGCCTACGAGCCACGCCTGATCACCGACGAATTCGCCCTGCTGCGCGAGGCCGCCATCGCGGGCGTGGGCGTGGCGATGCTGCCGCGCATGTTCTGCCGCGACGCCATCGAAAACGGCGAACTGGAAGTGCTGCTGCCTCAGTGGATCATGCCGGTCGGCACCCTGCATGCGGTATTTCCCTCGCGCAAGGGGATGCCGCCGGCGCTGCGGCGCTTTCTCGATTTTCTTGCAGACATCCTGCCCGAAACGGCCCGCAAAGCCGGCATGCAGCCGCCGCGCCATCCCGGCATGCACCGGCCGATTGGCCAGATTTGAGGACAGGCATGCGGACAATGACGAGCCGGTGCAACTTGTGGCTTTACCTTCACGGCGCGGCGCACTAAGGTACATGTGCGTGCCTCGCGTGGAGCTAAAGGCGCTTCGTCAGTGCTGCCCGGCTGGACTTGCCTGCTTGCGGCGCTTTCGTTTTCGGACCGGAAAGGAGTGACAACCATGAGTGGTTCTCAGGCATCCCAGGACTTGGGCAAGGCGATACTGCGCATCGTGCTCGGCGTGCTGATCCTGTTGCATGGGATTTCCAAGCTCATCGAGGGGCCAGGGTTCGTGACGCAGGTGGTGGCGCAGGCCGGGTTGCCTCCGGCTATTGCGTACCTTGTCTATATCGGCGAGATCGTGGCGCCCGTCCTGCTGATCCTGGGCCTCTGGGCCCGGCTCGGCGCACTGATCGTGGCCGGCAACATGCTGGTCGCGGTCGGCCTGGTGCACATGAAGCAGATCGGCACGCTGGCTAACACCGGCGGCTGGGCGCTGGAGTTGCAGGCCATGTTCCTGGCCGCGGCGCTTGCGGTTGCGCTGCTTGGCGCGGGGCGCCTGAGCGTGGGCGGCATCAGCGGCAAGTGGAACTAGCGTAGCCGCCCATGGCTTTCCGGTCCGCCCTCCGCCTGCGTCCTCAGGGCGTCCAGCGACCCAGCGCCTCGGCCACGAACATATCGGGCGGCAGCGCGGGCGACCACAGGTAGCCCTGTCCAAGATCGCAGCCCAGGGCTTGCAGCGCATCGCGCTGCACGGGCGTTTCGATGCCCTCGGCCACGCACTCCAGCTTGAGGTCGCGCGCGAGGTTGATGACGTTGCGGCAGATCGCCGCGCGCTGGCCGTTGCCCGGCACGGCGACCACGAAGGAGCGGTCCAGCTTGATCTGGGTGAATGGCAGGTCGGCCAGGAGCTTGAGGGTCGCGATGCCGATCCCGAAATCGTCGATCGCCACGCCGTAGCCGAGCAGGCGCAAGCGGTTCAGTGCGATCGACAGGGCACGGGTGTCGTGCACCGGATAGCCTTCGGTCAGCTCGATGATCAACAACTGGCGTGGCATGCCGCTGGCTTCCACCATGGCATCGAAGGCGTCCAGTACGCCGGGCCGGCATAGTGTCTGGGCGGATGCGTTGATGCTGAGCGGGATGCGCACGCCGCGCGCCAGCAATTGCCGTTGCACCGCCAGGCATTGCTGGCCCGCCAGCTGGAAGATCGCATCGGCCTCGCCCAGCGCCTCCAGCCTGGGAATGAACAGGTCGGGCCGGATCAGGCCCTGCTCCGGATGGCGCCAGCGGCAGAGCGCTTCGGCGCCCGCCAGCGCGCCGCTGCCGATCCGGAACTGGGGTTGCAGCATGATGAAGATGGCGCCAGGCGTTTGCATCGCGGCCAGCAAGTCGTGGTCTTCCGGCTGGCTCGGTGCCGCCGCGGGTACTTCCGTGGTGAGGTCGCGCCTCAGCACATCCTGCAGGATTTCCTCCAGCACCACTGCCGAGATCGGCTTGCGAATCGCCCGCACATCGGACAGGCCGACCGAATCGGCCAGGCTCACATGGGACTCGATGATGTCGTCCTGCAGCGCCGACACCCAGACCCACAGCGGCTGGGCGCCCGCGAACGCGTTCTTGCGCCGGGTCAGTTCGTCCATCATGCCCGGCCCGTTGAGCCCCGGCATCTCGATATCGCAGAGCACGAGGTCGAACTTGCGTGCCGCCAGCAGGTCCAGCGCGGCGTGGCCRTCGGCGGCGCACTGCACCTCGCTGACGCCGAGCTGGGTCAGCAACTGCTCTGCCGCCAGCAACTGGAAAGGGTGGTCATCGACCACCAGGGCGGACAGTCCGGCGTAGCGTGTCTGCATGGTTGGCTGGGGAATGTATCGACCGCACGGTCGATGAAGTGAGAGGGGCGTCGCGCCATAGTAGCGCACATGATGCGCGCCGCGCGTGTCCTGGCATGGGGGCCGCGGGCTTCGGCGATGGCGGTCCGCACGGCGGGGGAGGGCGTTTCTTCACGGAAATCGCGCGATATTCCGTCCTCGCAGCCATCTTGCGCGGAAACGCCGCGCCCAGACCCGCTACAATCGCTGCCCGAGGTATTAGATGATGGCGTTTCGATAATGGGTTTTGGCTGGTTCGGATTTTCGACCTTGTGGCTTGTGCCGCTGGTGTGGCGACAGGTGGCGCGCCTGCTTGCCGGTGAGCGCCGTTTCTTTAGCGGACGCGGCACGCTGCGGGTCTGGCTCGGCACGCTGATCGTGCTGTGCGCGAGCGCTTCGCTCGAAGCGCTGACGGGGGCCGCGGGCGAGGCCGGCATGGCGGGCAGCACGTCCGGCGGCAGCGCCGGCCGTGCGCTGGGCGGCCTGGTTTCCGGCATGTTCGGCTGGAGCGCAAGCCTGCTGCTGATGCTGGGCGTGCTGGCGCTGGCCGCGCCGATGGTGTTCGGGGAAACCTGGCGCAGCCTGTTCCTGCGCAAGCCCGTCATGGCGGAGCCGGAAGAGGCGGATCCCGCGCCGTTGCGCACCCCCGCCCGTACCGCGCGCGAGCCGGACAACTGGGAGACCACGCACCTGGGCGCGATGCACGCCGCGGCGCCGGGCACGGCCGACCATGTACCGCGCCACAAGGGCATTGAAGCTGTTTCGGCGCGGCGCCAGCCCGTCTGGCAGCCGCCGGCGCGCACCCGTAATTCGCCGCCGCAGCCAGGCGAGATCTGGCTGCAGCAAGCCGGGCCGCCGGGAGCCGTCA
>NZ_JBFTNE010000047.1:0-57664 GCF_056397325.1 Cupriavidus sp. 05N39 | reverse complement strand
GATGCGAAGCGTGGCGAGGATCCTTCCTTCAGCGATGCCAAGATCGCGACCGCGCATTTCTTCGCGGAGCACATCCTGTCGCAGGCGTCGGCCTTGCGCGATGCCGTCGTGGCAGGCGCGGTGCCGGTCAATGCATTGAGCGAAGCGCAGTTCTGAGATCGCCCGGTAGCAGGCAAAAAAAGGGCGGCCCCGCGGGGCCGCCCTTTTCAGTTCTGGCGGATCAGGCCACCGCAGGACGGTGCGCGGCGCGAGTTCCCGGGCGCTTGAGATAACGCGCGACCGAGAGGTCGTCGGCGCGGATCGCCGGCGAAGTGCCGGACACCAGGTCCGACAACAACTTGCCCGAACCGCAGGCCATGGTCCAGCCCAGCGTGCCATGGCCGGTATTGAGCCAGAGACCCTTGAGCGGCGTGGGGCCGACGATGGGCGTGCCGTCCGGCGTCATCGGGCGCAAACCGGTCCAGAAGCTGGCGCGGCTGACGTCGCCGGCGCCGGGGAACAGGTCGGTCACCACGTGTTCCAGGGTGCGGCGTTTGGCCGGGTCGAGCGTGCGGTCGTAGCCGACGATCTGGGCCATGCCGCCGACGCGAATGCGATCGTCGAAGCGCGTGATCGCAACCTTGTAGGTTTCGTCGAGCACCGTGGAGACGGGGCTGCGGTCCGCATCGGTCATCGGCACCGTCAGGGAGAAGCCCTTGAGCGGATAGACCGGGAGGTTCGACAGGCCCGGCAGGAAGTTCTTCACGAACGGCGTCGACCAGCTGCCCAGGGCCACCACCACCAGGTCCGCGGTGACGGGCTCGCCGCCGATCATGGCGCCGGTGACGGCATCGCCCCGGGTCAGCAGGCCGTCGATGGAGCGGTTGTATTGAAACTTCACGCCCAGGCCTTCGGCCATCGCCGCCAGTTTCTGGGTGAACAGCTGGCAGTCGCCGGTTTCATCGTTGGGTAGCCGCAGGCCGCCGCTCAGCTTGTGGCTGACGGCGGCCAGGGCTGGTTCGCTGGCGGCGAGTTCTTCGCGCGATAGCAACTGGTAGGGCACGCCGGCTTGCTCCAGCACCGCAATGTCCTTGGCCGCGCCGTCGAGCTGCTCGTCGGTGCGGAAGATCTGCAGGGTGCCTTGCTGGCGGCCTTCGTAGGCGATGCCGGTATCGGCTCGCAGGGTGCGGATGCAGTCTCGGCTGTACTCGGCCAGCCGCACCATGCGTTCCTTGTTGACGGCATAGCGGTCGGCGGTACAGTTCATCAGCATTTGCCACATCCACTGCAGCTGGAACAGCGAGCCGTCCGGGCGAATGGTGAGCGGCGCGTGCTCCTGGAACATCCATTTGATGGCTTTGAGCGGCACGCCAGGCGCTGCCCACGGCGACGCGTAACCCGGCGAGATCTGGCCGGCATTGGCAAAACTGGTGCCAAGCGCGGGCGCGGCCTCGCGGTCGATCACGGTGACATCATGGCCGGCACGGGCCAGGTACCAGGCGCTGGTCACGCCAATTACGCCACTGCCAAGAACGAGAACGCGCATAGTCGGGGGCTCACAACCAAGAAATAGTGTGGATAGAGTATTTATCTCTATACTATTGAAATATGTGCAGTCATAGTTGTCGTAATTTTTAAGGAAACAGGAAGAACTAATGAGAACAAGTCGTCAGCCCGTGCGCAGCCTGGACCGGCTGGACCGCAAGATCCTGGCCTTGCTCCAGGCGGACGGCCGCATGTCGATGAAAGAGCTGGCGGAAGCGGTTGGCCTGACCATCACGCCGTGCATCGAGCGGGTCAAGCGCATGGAGCGCGACGGCGTCATCATGGGCTACTACGCCCGCCTGAATCCCGTGCTCCTTGGCAGTGGCCTGCTGGTGTTCGTGGAGATTTCGCTTGGCAACAAGTCGGGCAATATGTTCGAGCAGTTCCGCCGCGAGGTGTTGCGTATTCCCGAGGTGCTGGAGTGCCACCTTGTATCGGGCGATTTCGATTATCTGATCAAGGCCCGCATCCGCGAGATCGGCGAGTATCGCCGGCTGCTGGGCGACATCCTGCTGCAGTTGCCCGGCGCCGCGCAGTCCAAGAGCTACGTTGTGATGGAGGAGATCAAGGAGACGCTGGCGATCGCGGTCGACGAGAAGGCACCGCACGCCTGAGACCCTGCCGGCATCTGTCTAGAACAATGACATCTGTGGCGTTGCACCGGCCCTTGAGAAATGTTCGGTAGTCAGGGGATGGCGTTCGGCGTTTAGCCCATGGCGCTGGCAGGCYAGCTTGAAACGCTTGCGCAGCAGTTCGGCAAAAATGCCGGTACCTGTCATGCGCGTGCCGAAGTTGGAGTCGTAGGCCTGGCCGCCCCGCATCTGCGCGATCAGGCTACGGACATGCCGGGCGCGCAGCGGATGGTAGGTGGCCAGCCACTCGGAAAACAGATCCGCTACCTCGCGCGGCAGCCGCAGCAGGATATAGGCGGCTGTCTTCGCGCCAGCGTTGGCGCCCGCCTCCAGGATGGACTCCATTTCCGGGTCGGTCAGGCTTGGGATGACGGGCGCCACCATCACGCCCACGGGAATCCCGGCCTCACTCAGCGACGCGATGGCTGCGATGCGACGTGCCGGTGCGCTCGCCCGCGGTTCCAGCGTGCGGGCTATCTCATTGTTGAGCGATGTGACCGACATATGGACCCGGACCAGGTTCCTGGCCGCCATGCGCTGGAGGATGTCGATGTCGCGCGTGACAATCCCCGACTTGGTCGTGATGGCCACCGGATGGTTGAACCGTTCCAGCACTTCCAGTATGCCCCGTGTGATGCGGAGTTTGCGCTCGATGGGCTGGTAAGGGTCGGTATTGGCGCCCAGCGCGATGACCGATGGCGTGTAGCCGCGGCTGCCTAGTTCGGCCTGGAGCAGCTCRGCGGCGTTCTCCTTCGCGTACAGGCGGGTTTCGAAGTCGAGGCCCGGCGAAAGTCCCAGATAGGCATGGCTGGGTCTGGCATAACAGTAGATGCAACCGTGCTCGCATCCTCGGTAAGGATTGATGGAAGCATCAAAGGGCAGGTCCGGCGACTGGTTGCGCGAGACGATGCGTTTCGCCTTCTCCGTGAAAACAATGGTCTGGATCTGGGGTATCTCTGGCTCATCAAGGGCTCGTGACTCATCGTCGACCCGTTCGCGGGTCCATGCATCGAAGCGGCTGACGTTGTTCGAGCGCGCCGCCCGGCCTTTGAGCGGGCTGGAGGAGGGAGGTCGGGTCGTCACGTTGGCAGTCCTGCGGCTACGATTGATACTGTATAAATATACAGTGCCCAACAGCTCGCCGGCAAGGAGTAAAGGGTGGATGTCCCTGGAAGCGGAAGATTTGGAGAATCGCGCACGACGTGGTCTGTGCGGGACGGCGGCTCGGCAATGGGTATTCCTGCTGCAGCACTTTGCAAAAACAGCCAGGTGTGTCTTGCGGTGCGGGAGCCAGGCCAGTCAGGCAGGCGGTGCTGCCTCGGGGCGGTCCCAGTAGGGCGGGGAGCCGAAGCGCGCCGCAAAGAAATCGGTAAAGGCGCGGGTTTTTGCCGGCACCTGCCGGCGGCTCGGGTAGACCGCCCAGATCGATACCGACGGCAGCACCGGATAATCCGGCAGCACGTTGACTAGCGCGCCACTGCGCAGGTAGGGGCCGACATCCCAGGTGGATTTGAGCGCGAGCCCCATGCCAGCCAGGATCGCATCCCGGATGACCTCGCCGTTGTCCGTGCGGAGATTGCCGCTGACGGCAATCGCGGTCTTGCCCAGCGCCGTGTCGAACTGCCAGGAGGCCTGGTCGCCAAGCACGATGCAATTGTGGTTGCGCAGATCCTCCGGGTGCCGTGGCGTGCCATGGGCGGCAAGGTAGGCGGGCGAGGCGCAAATGGCGCGATGGCTCGGGGCAAGCGGGCGGGCCACCAGCGATGAGTCGGGCAGGGCACCCATGCGCAGCGCCACGTCTACCCCGGCCTCCACTAGGCCGATCACCTGATCCGTCAGCCGCAGGTCCAGCGTCAGGCCGGGGTAGGCGGCAAGGAAGGCTGGGATGGCCGGAGAGACATGCTGGCGGCCGAAGGATGCGGGCACCGTGACGCGCAGTATTCCGTGTGGTGCTTCCGCCCCCCGGCCTACCGACTGCGCGGCCTGGTCGGCCGTGTCGAGCAATTGCCCGGCATGCTCAAGAAAGCGCTGTCCGTCTCCGGTCAGCGAAATGCGCCGCGTGGTCCGGTGCAGCAGCCGCGTGCCGAGCTTCTGTTCGAGTAGCGCCAGGCGGCTGCTGGCCGATGACGTGGACAGCCCGAGATCGCGCGCCGCCGCCGACAGGCTGCCCAGCGCCGCCGCGCGCACGAACACCGCGATATCCAGCAGGTCGAAGTGCATGGCGCCTGGGCCCCTGGGCCTTGGAACTGCTAATTACTGCGAAAGGGCGCGAGCGGCTTCGACCTGGGATTCGAAGAAGGTCTGGAAACTGATGGCCAGGCCGGCCATCAGCAGGCCGGTTCCGATCAGCAGCGACAGGATGACCAGGATCACGACCGGCCAGCCAGACCGGGTCGGCTTGCCATGGGGATTGAAGCGGGCATCCCATCTATCGTCCGGGCGCAGGCCGTACACGATGGCTGCCAGGAAGGCGCTGATCACCGATGTGCCACCGGCGATGGCAAAGGTCCAGTCCAAGGCCGGCGTGCCGGCGCCAGTCTGTATCGAAATGACGCCGATGACCCCGGCCAGGGCCGCCAGCAGGTGAGCCCATGCAAACTTGTCGCGCAAACCACCCAGGTAGAAGCGATGCAAGCCCAAACTGCCGAACAGGAAGGCAAGCGCGACCGTGAGCAGTTTGGACTTGCCCGGAAGCGGCTTGACGAGTGCGGTGGCGGCTGGAACTTGGGTAGCGGCAGGCATGAGGCGGCAACTAGGTTGATGGCCGGCCAGGGGGCGGCCGGCGCAAGATCAGATCAATGCCAGTCAAGCTGGCACCGGCGCTCATTGTACGCTGGCCTCAGGCGCGGGCGCGGGAAGGCCGGGAGCGATGCGCGTCGGACGGCGAAGCATTTGGGAGTTCCGTGCGCGGCACAGCCGGGAGGAGGGGGGTAGGGGAAAGGGAGGCGGATCCCGCCGTTTGGAGGGCAAACAGGCGGGGGAGGGAAATGCAGGTGTCAGGCGGACCTAACGGCCGCCGTCGCGTCCCCGCGCCTGCCAGCCGGGGCCGGTGCCGGGACCGCGCTGCTCGCCGCGCGCGTTGTCGCCTTGCGCGTTGCGATCGGGTGGGCGGCCGCGCTCGTCATCGCGCTCCTGGGGAGGCAAGGGGCGACCGTTAAGGCGGTCATCAGCGCGGGCTCGGGCTTCCATTCTTTCGATCTGGGCGCGCACATGGTCTTGCCGTTCGGCGCGTACGCTAGCCATCTCCCAGCCACCCTGGCCGCGCGCGTTACCATTGCCCGCGGTCCGGCCTTCGGGCCGGCTGTGTTGCCAAAACGCGACCTGCGCATGGCTGACAGCATTGAGGCCGAGCACTGAAACGGCCAACAGGATGCCAGCCACCGAGTCGCGCAGGAAGGTGCGGGGGAGCATGCGGAATCCCAGTATCCTGTCGCGCGGTGAGTTGTTCGAGATATGGGTTCATGGTACGCACGGGCCTTCGGGACGCATATGCAAAAGCCGTTACTGGTGTAACGGATTGTTTCGCCTCACCCGGTACGTTTCGCAGCTTGCCTGCGGGCAATGCGGGGAGTGGCGTTTCAACGCCTCACGGCGCGTAGCGGATACGGTAAATGGCGCCCGCCGTGTCGTCGCTGACAAGCAGCGAACCATCCGGGGCGACCAGGACATCGGCCGGCCTGCCCCAGGCTTTGCCGTCTTGCAGCCAGCCTTGCGCGAAGACTTCCTGGCGCACTGCCTGGCCACTCTCGTTCAGCACTACCCGGACAATGCGGTAGCCGACCTTCGTGCTACGGTTCCAGCTGCCGTGCTCGGCAATGAAAATATTGTTCCGGTATTCGGCGGGAAACTGTGAGCCGGTATAGAAGCGCATCCCGAGCGAGGCGACATGCGCGCCCAGCTTTGCGGCCGGCGGCTCGAACTCCGAGCAGTTGCGCTGCTTGCCGAACTCAGGGTCCGCGACGCTGCCGGCGTGGCAGTATGGATAGCCAAAATGCTGGCCGGCACGGGTCAGGCGGTTGAGTTCGTCGTCTGGCACGTCGTCTCCCAGTTGATCGCGCCCATTGTCCGTGAACCACAGCTGGCGCGTGACCGGGTGCCAGTCAAAGCCCACCGAATTGCGCACGCCCCTGGCTACTACCTGCAGGTCGGACCCGTCGGGCTTCATCTTCATGATATTGGCGTAGCGGTTTTCATCAGGCTTGCAGATATTGCAGGGTGCGCCAACCGGGACATAAAGATAGCCATCCGGACCAAAGGCGATGAACTTCCAGCCGTGGTGGGTTTCGGAAGGGAAGCGATCGCTCACCACGATCGGTTTTGGCGGGGTGTCGAGCCGGGCTTCGATGTCATCGAGCCGGACGATGCGCGAGACCGAGGACGCATAAAGGGCCCCGTCGCGGAAGGCCACGCCTACCGGCATGGTCAGGCCGGTGGCGATTGTCCTTGCCCTCGGGTCAGGCGCCAGCGCGTTGCTGATTGCATAGACCTTGCCCTGGCCAAGGCTACCGATAAAGAGGGTGCCAGCCGGTGACATGGTCATGCCCCGTGCTTCCGGCACATCCTGGCTCAGCACGTCGATGCGGAACCCCGGCGGCAGCTGGATCTGCTCCAGCGGCAGGGCCGTGCCCGCGCTTGCATTGGGGCTGAACCAGGCCGCCGCGGCGAAAGTGGCTGCAAGCAGGGCGCGGAAGGCGCGAATGTGAAGGTAGGAACGCACGGCAAGATCTCCTGTCGGGGTTTTCGCCACGATGCCTGTCGCCAGGTGTCGAGTCAATCGCTCTAAGTGTTTGTTTGGGCTCGGGATTTGGTCTATACTCTTGCGTTTCGTGTTCGAACATCAAGTTTTCTGAGGAATCAAACCATGGTCGTAATCCGTCTGGCTCGCGGTGGCAGCAAGAAGCGCCCCTTCTTCAATATCGTCGCTGCTGACTCGCGTAATCGTCGCGATGGCCGTTTCATCGAGCGTATTGGTTTCTACAATCCCCTGGCTTCGGCAAGCGAAGAAGGCCTGCGTCTGGTGCAAGACCGCCTGACGTACTGGACCGGCGTTGGCGCCCAGCTGTCGCCGACGGTTGCCCGTCTGGTCAAGCAGAACGCCGCCAAGGCTGTGGCCTGATTGTTGTGACGCGCGTTTCGCGACGCGTGGCAAACGACACGTGACAGAACGCAAGCAAGGCGTCCCGGCGCGGCGGCCGCTCAATGTGCCGCTCGAGCCCTCGGCCCGGCCCCAGGCCGGTGTGCAGGAAAAGGCGAGTTTCAAGCCGCAGGGCGTAGCTGGGTTTCCGGCTGCGCTGGCGTTTACCGATAAGCTGCCGGACGACCTGATCGAGGTCGGTTACATCAGCGCAGCTTATGGCATACGGGGCTGGATCAAGGTCCAGCCACACGCCGACGATGCGAGCGCGTTGTTGCATGCGCGCCGCTGGTGGCTGCTGAAAGCCCCGCCGACAGGCCTGGTGGGCGCGGCCGATGCCGTGGCATCGGAGGCATTGTGCGTGAAGGTCGTGCAATCCCGTGAGCATAGCGGTACCGTGGTGGCCCAGGCGAACGGCGTGTCCGACCGCAACCACTCGGAAGCGCTCAAGGGTCGCCGTGTCTGGATTCGTCGCGAGGATTTCCCCGCGCCGGATGAAAACGAATTTTACTGGGTCGATCTGATCGGCTGCGCCGTGTTCAATGAGCAGGGCGAGTCGCTGGGCGAAGTGTCCGGCCTGATCGACAACGGCGCGCACCAGATCCTGCAGGTAGCGCATACCTTGCCTGACGGCAAGGCAGGCGAGCGCCTGATCCCCTTTGTCGACGCATTCCTGCGCTCGGTCGATATTTCGGCCAGACGCGTGGTGGTCGACTGGGGCCTGGACTACTGAGCGGTCCGGCAACGGACGCTCGGCTGGCGGCGGCCGGGTGGGCAAGTATAGGGAGGGGCGGATGCAGTTCGATGTGATCACGCTATTTCCCGAGATGTTCCGTGCGCTGACCGACTGGGGTATCACCAGCCGGGCGGCCAAGCAGCAGCGTTATACGCTGCGCACCTGGAATCCGCGCGATTTCACCAGCGACAACTACCGTACGATCGATGATCGCCCGTACGGCGGCGGTCCTGGCATGGTAATGCTGGCCAAGCCACTGGAAGATGCGATCGGCGCGGCATGTTCGGCGCAACTGGCGGCGCAAGCCGCCACGGATGTGCCGGGCGAGCCGGTGAAGCCGCATGTGGTGCTGATGTCGCCGCAAGGCGCGCCCCTGACGCATCGGAAGGTGATGTCGCTGGCACAGCGTCCCGGCCTTGTGCTGCTTTGTGGCCGATACGAAGCCATCGACCAGCGATTGATCGAGCGGCGCGTGGATGAGGAAATCAGCCTCGGCGATTTCGTGCTGTCGGGCGGCGAGTTGCCGGCCATGGCCGTAATCGACGCGGTCGTCAGGCATTTGCCGGGCGTGCTGGGCGATGCCCAGTCGGCGGTTCAGGACAGCTTCGTCAATGGGCTGCTGGACTGTCCGCACTATACGCGGCCGGAAGAATACGAAGGTGTGCGGGTGCCCGAGATACTGCTCGGGGGCCATCATGCCGAGATCGAGAAGTGGCGGCGCCAGCAGGCGCTCGCGAATACTGCGAAGAAGCGCCCCGATCTGATCGAGGCAGCGCGCAGCCAAGGGTTGCTGAGCCGGGCCGACGAGAAATTCCTGTCGGCCTGGCTGGCGAAAGAAGGGCGGGAGTTCGCTCCCGCCAGGTGAAACCCCATCCTCTGCCGGGGCCCAGGCCATGCCTGGGGCATACAACGTCGGCATGATGGACAAGGAGAAAAAACGATGAACATCATCGAGCTGATCGAGAAAGACGAAATCGCGCGCCTGACCGCGAACAAGACCATCCCCGCATTCGCACCCGGCGACACCGTGATCGTCAGCGTGAACGTGGTGGAAGGTAGCCGCAAGCGCGTGCAGGCTTATGAGGGCGTGGTGATTGCCAAGCGCAATCGCGGCCTGAATTCGTCCTTCATCGTGCGCAAGATTTCGTCGGGTGAAGGCGTGGAACGTACGTTCCAGCTGTACTCGCCGCTGATCGCAGCGATCGAAGTGAAGCGCCGTGGCGACGTCCGCCGCGCCAAGCTGTACTACCTGCGTCAGCGTTCGGGCAAGTCCGCGCGGATCAAGGAAAAGCTGGCATACAAGTCGGCACCGGCCAAGGCTGCTGCTGCGGAGTAAGCCGCTGTCGCCACGATCGGTTCTGCCGGTCGTGGCTGCGCAAAAAGGGCACCTTCGGGTGCCCTTTTTGCGTCTGCGCACGGTATTTTTGCTGCGGTGCATGAAGAACGGCTTGGCCGGCTTCTGTCATACTCACAACGATTATGCGTCCTGCCTTCGATCCCGAATCCCTCCCCATCGTCGCAACCGATACCCGGCATCCGCCGCTTGCGGATGCGCGCCTGCAGCCCGAGTTCATCCGCCACCGGCTGCAGTCGCCGCCGGCGTGGGCGCCCGAGCTGACTGACGAATCGCGTGCCTACGATCGCAGCCTCAAGCTGCGCGACGCGGCCGTGCTGGTGCCTCTGGTTGAGCGGGGCGACGGGCTGACCGTGCTGCTGACCGAACGCAATGCCAACCTGAGTTCGCACGCCGGGCAGATCAGTTTCCCGGGCGGCCGGCACGAAGCCTTTGATATCGACCGTGTTGCCACGGCGTTGCGTGAAACCGAAGAAGAAGTTGGGTTGGTGCGCGACTATGTGGAGGTGCTGGGCGCTCTGCCCGACTACATCACGGGCACCGGTTTCCATGTCAGCCCGGTGGTGGGCCTGGTGCGCGACGGTTTCACGCTGCGCCCCGATGCGCGCGAGGTCGCCGATGTCTTCGAGGTTCCCCTGGGGTTCCTGATGGACCCTTCCCATCACCAGCAGCGTCTGTTCCGCTGGGTGGACGGCGAGCGCCTGTTCTACGCCATGCCCTTCCCGCGCGAAGACGGCGGCCACCGCTTTATCTGGGGCGCCACCGCCGGCATGCTTCGCAACCTCTACCATCTGCTGGCTGCCTGATTGCCATCGGGCAGCCGTACAGGGAGCGATCTCAGGCCGCGGCAGCCTGGTCTTGGCCGATGCAGTGCGGGCAGCTCTTGCCCACCACATAGTGCGGGCTTTGCTGCTCCTCGGCGGTGACCACGGCGCGGCAGGCGAAGCACTGCTTCGGTCCGGCGGGCTCCAGGCTCGGGTTGAGCGCGGTGCGGTAATCGAAGACGAAGCAGTCGCCCTGATAGTGGCTGCCGCCCACTTCCTCGAAATACTTCAGGATACCGCCTTCGAGCTGGTAGACGTGCTCGATGCCGGCCTCCTGCATGTGGATGGCGGCTTTCTCGCAGCGGATGCCACCGGTGCAGAACGACACGATGGTCTTGCCCTCGAACTCCGCCTTGTGTGCCGCGATGGCCGGCGGGAAGTCGCTGAACTTGGCAATGTCGTAGTCGACCGCCTGCTCGAAGGTGCCGACCGCGACCTCGAATGCATTGCGTGTATCGAGCATCACCACCGGGCGGCCGGCGTCGTCATGGCCCTGGTCCAGCCAGCGCTTGAGCTCCACGGGCCGTACCGCAGGCGCGCGCCCTGCCTCGGGGCGGATCAGCGGCATTTTCATGGTGATGATTTCCTTCTTCTCGCGCACCAGCATGCGCTTGAAGGGCTGGTTCTCCGACAGGCTCTCCTTGGGCGCGATGTCGGCAAAACGCGGGTCGGCGTGGAGCCATCCCAGGAAGCCGTCTATGGCTTCGCGCACGCCGGCCAGGAACAGGTTGATGCCTTCCGGCGCGAGCAGGATGGTGCCCTTGAGCCCGTGGGCTTCGCAGCGCGCGCGCATTTCCGGGCGCAAAGCCGGGATATCGTCCAGCGTGACGAATTTGTAAGCGGAGATGTTTACGATCTGCATAGGTGGCGCACGCCCGGCCCGCGCATTGTGACCGCGCGGTAACTGCCTGATTGGAAAGGCGAAATTATAGCGCCTTGAAGGCCTCGTGCTGGTCTTTTCCGAGCGGCCGGGTTGGTCTTGCCGTGCGGTCCGTGGCGCAAAGAAGGCGGGCGAGGACATGCCGAGCCGGTACAATTACGCCCATGTCTGCACCTCGCTTCGTTCATCTCCGTCTCCATTCCGAATACTCCGTCGTCGATGGCATCGTGCGTCTTGAGGACGCCGTCGAGGCCGCCGCCGCCGATGGCATGGGCGCGCTCGCCCTGACCGACCTGGCCAACGCCTTCGGCCTGATCCGCTTCTACAAGGAAGCGCGCGGCGGCGGCGTCAAGCCCGTGGTCGGCGCCGACGTCTGGCTGACCAACGCCGACGATCGCGACAAGCCCACGCGGCTGCTGCTGCTGGTCCAGGACCGGCGCGGCTACCTCAACCTGTGCGTGCTGCTGTCGCGCGCATGGCTGTCGAACCAGTACCGCGGCCGCGCCGAGATCGATCCGGCCTGGTTTGACGAGGCCGGTGAAGAGGGCCTGCCGTTGGCCACTGGCATGATTGCTCTTTCCGGGGCCATGGGCGGTGATATCGGCGTGGCGCTGGCCAATGGCAATGAGGCGGTAGCGGCACAAGCCGCGGCGCACTGGGCCAAGGTCTTCCCGCAGCGTTTCTACATTGAACTGCAGCGTGCCGGCCAGCCCGGCACCGATGCCTATGTGCAGCAGGCGGTGCAGTTGGCGGCCAAAATGCGCCTGCCGGTGGTGGCAACGCATCCGGTGCAGTTCATGACCGCCGACGACTTCACCGCGCACGAGGCCCGCACCTGCATCGCCGAAGGCGAACTGCTGGCCAATCCGCGCCGCACGCGGCGCTTCACCACCGACCAGTATTTCAAGTCCCAGGACGAGATGTGCGCGCTGTTCGCCGACATCCCGTCCGCGCTGGAAAACGCGGTACAGATCGCGCGCCGCTGCAACCTCACGCTGGAACTGGGCAAGCCGCGCCTGCCGCTGTTCCCCACGCCCGACGGCATGTCGCTCGACGACTACCTCGTGCACCTGGCCAAGGAAGGCCTGGAAAAGCGCATGGCGGTGCTGTTCCCCGACGAGGCTGTGCGCGAGGCCAAGCGCCCCGAGTACTACGCCCGGCTGGAGTTCGAGACCGGCACCATCATCAAGATGGGCTTCCCAGGCTACTTCCTGATCGTGGCGGACTTTATCAACTGGGCCAAGAACAATGGCGTGCCGGTAGGGCCGGGGCGCGGCTCCGGCGCTGGCTCGCTGGTGGCCTATGCGCTCGGCATCACCGACCTGGACCCGCTCAAATACGCGCTGCTGTTCGAACGTTTCCTGAACCCGGAACGGGTTTCGATGCCCGACTTCGACATCGACTTCTGCCAGCACGGCCGTGATCGGGTGATCACTTACGTGAAGGAGAAGTACGGACACGCAGCCGTCTCGCAGATCGCGACTTTCGGCACCATGGCCGCAAAGGCCGCGGTGCGTGACGTGGGCCGCGTGCTTGACCTGGGCTACGGTTTCGTCGACGGCATCGCCAAGCTGATTCCGTTCAAGCCGGGCAAGCTCGTCACCATCGAGGAAGCCAAGAAGGAAGAGCCGCTCCTGACCGAGCGCGAGAAGAACGAAGAGGAAGTGCGCCAGTTGCTGGAGCTGGCGCAGCGCGTGGAAGGCATGACGCGCAACGTCGGCATGCACGCCGGCGGCGTGCTGATCGCGCCAGGCAAGCTGACCGATTTTTGCCCGCTCTATACCCAGGGCGCGCAGAACGACGGCATGAGCGGCGTGGTCAGCCAGTACGACAAGGACGACGTGGAAGCGGCAGGCCTGGTCAAGTTCGACTTCTTGGGCCTGACCACGCTGACCATCCTGGACTGGGCCGAACGCTATATCCGCCGGCTCGATCCGACCAGGGCGGACTGGAACTGCAGCCACATTCCGCTCGACGATGGCCCCGCCTTCGACATCCTCAAGACGGCCAACACGGTAGCCGTGTTCCAGCTGGAAAGCCGCGGCATGCAGGGCATGCTGAAGGACGCCAAGCCCGACCGCTTCGAGGACATCATCGCGCTGGTGGCGCTCTACCGCCCGGGCCCGATGGACCTGATTCCCAGCTTCTGCGCGCGCAAGCACGGCCGCGAGAAGGTGGAGTACCCGGACCCGCGCGTCGAGCCGGTGCTCAAGGAGACCTACGGCATCATGGTCTACCAGGAGCAGGTGATGCAGATGGCGCAGATCATCGGCGGCTACTCGCTGGGCGGCGCCGACTTGCTGCGCCGCGCCATGGGTAAGAAGAAGGCCGAGGAAATGGCCCAGCACCGCGAGCTGTTCCGCGCGGGCGCGGCCAAGAACGGCCTGACCGCCGAGAAGGCCGACGACACCTTCGACCTGATGGAGAAATTCGCGGGCTACGGCTTCAACAAGTCGCACGCGGCCGCCTATGCGCTGCTGGCCTATTACACGGCCTGGCTCAAGGCGCACCATCCGGCCGAATTCATGGCAGCCAATATGTCGCTCGCCATGGACGACACCGACAAGGTCAAGATCCTGCACGAGGATTGCAAGCTCAACCACCTCAAGGTGCTGCCGCCCGACGTCAACGCCAGCGAATACCGCTTCGCGCCGACCGATGCCAAGACGATCCGCTACGGCCTGGGCGGCATCAAGGGCTCGGGGCAGGGCGCCATCGAAGACATCCTGCGCGCTCGCGAGGAAAAGCCCTTCACCGACCTGTTCGACTTCTGCGAGCGCGTCGACCGCCGCCAGGTCAACCGCCGCACCATCGAGGCGCTGATCCGCGCCGGCGCCTTCGACAGCCTCAATGACAATCGCGGCCAGCTGCTTGCCTCCGTGTCGCTCGCGATGGAGGCCGCCGAGCAGAAGGCTGAGTCGGCCAACCAGGTCTCGCTGTTCGACCTGATGGCCGACGCCGGTGAATCGCACCGTCCCGAACTGGTCGACGAGCCGCGCTGGGCGCCCAAGCGCACGCTGCAGGAAGAAAAGCAGGCCCTGGGGTATTACTTCTCGGGGCACCTGTTCGATGCCTATCGTGACGAAGTCGGCCGCTTCCTCAAAGGCACGCTGGCCGGGCTGGAGAAGGAAGTACAGGGCAATGGCGGCGGCTATGGCCGCGATGTGCGCGGCAAGGTGATCGCCGGTGTCATTACCGGCATGCGTACCCAGATGACGCAGCGCGGCAAGATGCTGATCGTCTTGCTCGACGACGGCACCGGGCAGGTCGAGATGACCGTGTTCAACGAATTGTTCGACGCCAACCGCCATATGTTCCGCGAGGACGAGATGGTGATCGTGCAAGGCAACGCCCGCCATGACACCTTTACCGGCGGCGTGCGTTTCACCGCCGAATCGGTGATGGACCTGGTGGCGGCGCGCGCCAAGTACGCCGAAGCGGTCGGCCTGGCTTTCAATGGCAATGCCTCTACCGAGCTGTTGCGCGAACTGCTCACGCCCTACCTGGCGACGGTGGCCAACAGCCCTGGCTTGCCGGTGCGCATCAGCTATGCCACCACCGGTGCCCGCTGCGAGGCGGAGCTGGGCCGGCAATGGCTGGTCACGCCGTCCGAGGATGCGCTCGCGAGCTTCCGCTCGGCCTTGTCGGGCGAGAACGTTCGCATGCTGTACGGCTGACCCGGGCTGCCGGCAGGGCGGCAACGGCATTGCGCCGCCCTGATCGGTATTGCTGCCATCCCGTCATTCCATGGATCACACAAGCCCCGCATGGCTAAGCAACGCATCCTCTTTCACCTGACTCACTTCCTGCGCGGCGGCATCGAGACCTCGCTGGTGTCGCTGCTCGCCTCGCTGGATCGCGAACGCTTCGAGATAGGCCTGACCCTGACCTATCCGACCGAAGCACTGGAGACCCATTTCCGCGCGCTGTTGCCGCCGGACGTCAAGCTCCACATCCTCGCGCCGGAAGCCTGGCTGTCGCGTTGCCGGCAACTTAAGAAAGCGGGCAAGCTGGGCCCGCTTGGCAAGATCTACGAGGAAGTGCTGCTGCCGCCGCTGCGCAAGCCGCTGGTCAACCGGCGCTTTCGCGGCATCCTGCGCGACTATGACCTGGTGATCGACTACGACATGTCGCTGTCGCGGCTGACAGGGCGGTTGCCAGTGCCGATGATTGGCTACCAGCATTTCAGCGTGGCGCACCTTGAGCGCGAGAACCGCCGCAAGCTGCGCAAGCTGCGGCGCCAGTGCCGCGAGCACTATGACCGCATCGTCGTGCTCAATGACACCATGCTGGCGGATGCGCGGGCGCTGATTCCCGAGGCGGCCGGCAAGTTCATCCGCCTTTACAACGCCACCGATCTCGACCGTATTCGCGCGCTTGGCAAGGCACCGTTCAGCCCGCCGGCCCATCCCTACATCGTTTCGGTGGGGCGGCTGGAGGAGAGCCAGAAGGATTTCACCACGCTGCTGCGGGCCTACGCGGCGCTGGTCAGGGGCACGGGTTTGCGCGAGCGGCTGGTGCTGGTGGGCGACGGCGCTTCACGCGGCCGGCTTGAGGCGCTCGCGCGCGAGCTGGGTATCAGCGAGCGCGTCAGCTTTGCCGGCTTCCAGCCCAATCCCTATGCCTGGATCCACCATGCGCGGCTGATGGCATTCAGCTCCAAGATGGAGGGACTGCCGAATGTGCTGCTGGAAGGCATGGCGCTCGGCCAGTTCGTGGTGAGCACCGATTGCCCTGTGGGCCCGCGCGAGATCCTGGCCGAGGGCAAGGCCGGGCTGCTGACGCCGGTTGGCGATGTGCCCGCGCTGGCGGAGGCGATTCGCCGCGGGCTGGAGGACGAGCCGCTGCGTGCCCGGCTGCTGGCCTATGCGGCGGYCCATATCGAGCAGATGGGCTTTGGCCCGACCTCGGCAGCTTTCGGCGCTTGCGTCGACGATCTGCTGGGCGCTCCATGCACGGGGGCGGCAACCCCTACCGCGGCTGCTCCTGCCGCTTCTGCTGCTGCAGGTACCGCAGCTTGATGTACTTGTAGTAGCTGGCCTGGCCGTTCATCAGCGCCACGCCGAGGCCTTGCGCGCCATCCAGAAAGCCGCGGCGCAGCAGGTAGGTCCGCAGGAAGGCCCAGGCGCCATGCAGCGCGGCGCCGGCGGGCGAGGCCGTCTTGCCGCGCGCCAGGCCCTGCCGGGCGCCCAGGGTGGAGTATTGGTCGATCTTGCGCAGCACCTGCGAAAAGTCGTCGTAGGTGTAATGCAGCAGCGGCGTGTTCAGCTTGCCGGTGGGGCCGTCGGAGATCACGCGTTCATGCACGAGATCGTCGGTGAAGCGGGCGCGGCCGCGCCGGAACAACCGTGTGACGTAGTCGGGATACCAGCCGCCGTGGCGGATAAAACGGCCGCAGAAACGCGACAGGCGCGGCATTTCGTAGGCGTCGGCCTGGCCGGACGCGATCGCCGCGAGGATCTCGTCGCGCAACTCGGGAGTGACCCGTTCGTCGGCGTCGATGGAGAAGATCCAGTCGCTGTCGGCCTTCGACACCGCCAGGTTTTTCTGGGCGCCGAAACCCGGCCAGTGCTCGGTTTCGAAGACCTCGGCACCCAGGCTGCGGGCCAGTTCGACCGTCCCGTCCTGGCTACCCGAATCCACTATAATCGCGCGGTCGCACCAGGACACGCTTTCCAGGCACTCCCGGATATTGTGTGCCTCGTTTTTTGTAATTAGTACGACTGAGATTCTCATAGAGTTTGCTTATGGTGTTTCGTGCGACCAAACAGGCATGGCTGGCCAACGGGCTGGTCCTTGCTTTCCCCGTGCTGCTGCTGAGCGTACCGCGCGGCGCGGGCATCTTCATTGGCGCGGTGGTGCTGGCCATGCTGCTGGGCTGGCGGGGCATGGGCCTGACCATGGCGTGGTATCGCTCCCTGCTGGTCCCGCTCGGGCTAGCCATTCTAGCGGTACTTGTGGTGTGCATCGCATCCAAGCTGCTCTTCGGCCTGCGCTGGAGCGCGATCGATAACCCCACGCGCGTGCTGCTGGCCCTGCTGACCTGCCTGGCGGTGCTGCGGCATCGCCCGGACAGCCGCATGCTCTGGTACGGGATTCCACTGGCGCTGGTGTCCTGCCTGCTGATCGTGGCGTACCAGTTCCTGGTGCTGCATGATGACCGCCCGGCGGCGTGGACCCAGCCTATCGCCTTTGCCAATATGGTGGCGGCGTTCGGGCTGATCGGATTTGCGCGGCCGGGCCATCGCCGGCTCGACCATGCGCTGGCATGGGGGGGGCTGGTGGTGGCGGGTGCCGTGCTGGTCCTCAACGGATCGCGTGGCGCCTGGCTGTCCCTGGCCCTGACCATGGTCCCGCTGCTCGCGGTGCGCTACCGCCGCATTCGGCTGCCGGCCTTTATCGGCATGGTGGCATTGCTGGCGGCGTTAGCGGGTGCGCTCTATCTGGTGCCGGGCAGCCCGGTCGCCAAGCGGGTGGACCTGGTCGGCCAGGATGTTGCGCAGTTCGAGGCCGGCAATGCGGATACCTCGACCGGCGCGCGCCTGCTGATATGGCAAATGGCGGCCACGGCGTTCGCAGCGCATCCATGGAGCGGGATCGGCTTGAGCCAGTTCCGCCAGCTGACGGAGGCACTGCCGGCCTGCCAGGTCAGCCGCAGCCACCAGTTCTGCCTGGAGCATGCCCACAACGACGTGATGGAGGCGCTTGCCACCATGGGCGTGCCCGGCCTGATTGCCGTCATGTCGATTTTCCTGGTGCCGGCCTGGCTGTTCTTCGGGCTCTTGCGCCAGAGCCGCCGCCAGGGCGACGAGCGTGGCGAGTGCCTTGCCGCGGCCGGACTGGCGGTCGTCATGGCCAGCCTGATTGGCGGCCTGACCCAGGTCACGATGGCCCACCAGGCAAGTATCGTTTTCTATGCCGGCGTGATCGGGCTCTTGCTCGGGCTGGCTGCAGTACAAGCAAAGTATCCCCGGACCGACGGGGTGGAGAAACCGTGAAAGTCCAAGAACAAAATGCACCCCCGGCACAGGAAGCCGACACCCTGAAACGAGTCTGGTCATACCTGCGTCCGGAAATGCGCATCTTCATCGTTGCCATCATCGCGATGGCGGCTGTGGCGGGCGCCGAAGGGATCATGCCGAAGGTCGTCAATGACCTGCTCGACAACGGTTTCGGCGGCGCATATGCCGGCAAGCTCTGGCACGTGCCGGCGCTGCTGATTGGCGTGGCACTGGTACGCGGGGTGGCGCAGTTCGCTTCCGGCTACCTGCTCGCCCTGATCTCCAACCGGGTGCTGCTGAAGATGCGTATGCAGATGTTCGAGCGCATGCTGCATGCGCCCGCGCTGTTCTACCATCGCAATACCGCGGCGTCGCTGATCAATGCGGTGATCTTCGAAGTCAACCAGGTCATGCAGATCCTGACCGGCGTGCTGATCACCCTGGTGCGCGATTCGCTCACCGTGTTGGCGCTCCTTGTCTACCTGTTCTATACCAACTGGAGCCTGACGCTGGTGGTGGCGGTGATCCTGCCGGTGATCGGCTTCGTCATGGCCAAGGTCAATCGCCGCCTGCGCCGCCTCAATCGCGACCACCAGGCGCTGACCAACACCGCCGCCTACGTGGTCGAGGAAGCCGCCGGTGGCTACAAGGTGGTCAAGCTGCATGGCGGCGAAGCCTATGAGACGTCGCGTTTCGCGGCCATGGCTGAGCGCCTGCGTGGCTATTCCATGCGCATGGCAGTGGCGGGCGGGCTGAACCAGCCCGTCACGGCATTCCTGGCGGCGCTGGCTCTGTCGGTCATCCTCACCATCGCGATGATCCAGTCGCAGACCAACCACACCACGGTGGGCAGCTTCACCGGCTTTGTGATGGCGATGCTGCTGCTGGTCTCGCCGCTCAAGCACCTGACCGACCTGAACCAGCCGCTGCAGCGCGGCCTGACCGCGGCCGAGATGATCTTCGGCCTGATCGATGAGCCGGTCGAGCCGCAGAACGGCGGGCTGCCGCTTGAGCGCGCGCGTGGCGAGCTGGTATTCGAGAAGGTGGGCTTCCGCTACGGCGATGCCGCCCGTCCGGCGCTGGACAACATCCACTTCAACGTCAGCGCCGGCGAGGTGGTGGCGCTGGTGGGGCCGTCGGGCAGCGGCAAGACCACGCTGGTCAACCTGGTGCCGCGCTTCTTCGACCCGACCGAGGGCCGCATCCTGCTGGACGGCAAGACGATCGACGCGTTCTCGTTGCAAGACCTGCGTCGCCAGATCGCTTTTGTCAGCCAGGAGGTGGTGCTGTTCAATGACACCGTGGCCGCCAATGTTGCCTATGGCGTGCATCCCGCGGCGGACATCGATATGGCGCGCGTCGAGCGCGCGCTGGCCGCCGCCTACCTGACCGATGTGGTCAAGGGCCTGCCGCAAGGGCTCGATACCAATATCGGCGACAACGGCATGAAGCTCTCCGGCGGCCAGCGCCAGCGGATGGCGATCGCGCGCGCTCTTTACAAGGACGCACCGATCCTGATCCTGGACGAAGCGACCTCGGCACTCGACTCGGAGTCCGAGCGCCAGGTCCAGGCCGCGCTGGAGGCCTTGATGGTCGGCCGTACCACGCTGGTGATCGCGCACCGCCTGTCCACCATCGAGAACGCCGACCGCATCGTGGTGCTCGACCACGGCCGGGTGGCGGAGCATGGCACCCACGCCGAACTGCTGTCGGCCGAGGGACTCTACGCCGGACTCCACAAGATCCAGTTCGCCACCCAGTAAGCCGGTTTTTCGCTGCCCGCGGCAGCTGTTGCGGGCGGTTCATGCGCAGTGCAAAGAGGGGGATACCCCCGAAGGAGACCACCATGACCGCATCCACGCCGCCGCTGAGCCGCTATCCGGTTCCCGCCATCGCCGAGCTGCCCGAGGACATCCGGGCGCGCATCCTGGAAGTCCAGGACAAGGCTGGTTTCGTACCCAACGTGTTCCTCACGCTGGCCCACCGGCCGGACGAATTCCGCGCCTTCTTCGCCTACCACGACGCGCTGATGCTCAAGGACGGGGGGCTGACCAAGGGCGAGCGCGAAATGATCGTGGTTGCCACCTCGGGCGCCAACCAATGCCTGTACTGCGTAGTGGCGCATGGCGCCATCCTGCGCATCTACGAGAAAAAACCGGAGCTGGCCGACCAGGTGGCTGTCAACTACCGCAAGGCCGACATCACGCCGCGCCAGCGCGCCATGCTCGACTTCGCTCTCAAGGTCTGCCAGGCCTCCAGTGAGGTGGGCGATGCCGATTTCGCTGCACTGCGCAAGCATGGGTTCAGCGACGAGGACGCCTGGGATATTGCCGCCATCACCGCCTTCTTCGGCTTGTCCAACCGCATGGCTAACACCATCAGCATGCGGCCCAACGAGGAGTTCTACCTGATGGGGCGCGTGCCGAAGGCAAAGTAGGGCGGCGTGCTGCTCTTCGGAGGCGGGGCCCGTCGCGCCCGTCTCCTTATCCTGTTTCCCATTGCCAGCGCGTGCTGCGCGCTACCGGATCTGCGCGCACGTGCCGCTGCGCGGGTTGAACAGTACCGGCCACGCCTGTTCATAGATGCCCGGGGTGCAATGCTGCTCGCAATGCGCATGGGCGAGCGTGACGCGCCGCGGATCCTGCCACACCATCAGCGTGCAGCCGCTGTCGTCGATGGCCCGCAGTTCGATGTGCGGAGTCTTGCGCACCTGGCGGAACTCGGCGAGATCGAAATGGCAGGAGCCACGCCTGCCCACCCAGAGTTTCCAGGACAGACTGCGCACGTCGTTGCTCACCACTTGCATATGCGCATCCTCGCGGAAGCCGTCTTCCTCGGTGCGCTGGCAATTGGCGGAGATATCGATGTCGCGCGGAACAATTGGCGTCGGCCGTTCGCGGACAACAGCGGGGGGCGCCGCGGGGGGCCCAGGTGCGCGCGCGGCGGGTGGGGCCGGCGGCAGTGTCACGGTGCATGCCGTCAGCGCGGCGACAAAAAGCCACGGCCACAGAGGCCAGCACTTGTTCTTCATGGTGACTCCTTGCGCCCGGTATCGCGGCGCGCGCGATGCGCTGGCGAGGCGCATCCCATATCACTATTTATAGTGGATGGCGCAAGGAAGGCGAGCCCAAACGGCCCGGACTGCTACATCAGGATGATGTCGTACTGCTCCTGGTGGAAGGTCGATTCCACCTGCAGCGAAATTGGCTTGCCGATGAAGTCGCCGAGCATGGCCAGATGCTGGCTTTCTTCCTCCAGGAACAGGTCGATCACTTGCTGCGAGCCGAGGATGCGGAATTCGCGCGGGTTGAACTGGCGCGACTCGCGCATGATTTCGCGCAGGATGTCGTAGCACACCGTGCGCGGCGTCTTGACCTGGCCCTTGCCCGTGCACACGGGGCATTGCTCGCACAGCACGTGCGCCAGCGATTCGCGGGTGCGCTTGCGGGTCATCTCCACCAGCCCGAGCTGCGAGAAGCTGTTGACGGTGATGCGCGTGCGGTCGCGCGACAGTGCGCGCTTGAGTTCCGACAGCACCTGGTCGCGGTGCTCGGTGTTCTCCATATCGATGAAATCGATGATGATGATGCCGCCCAGGTTGCGCAGCCGCAGCTGGCGCGCAATCGTGTGCGCCGCTTCCAGGTTGGTCTTGAAGATCGTGTCGTCGAAGTTGCGCGCGCCGACGTAGCCACCGGTGTTGACGTCAATGGTGGTCATGGCCTCCRTCTGGTCGATCATCAGGTAGCCGCCTGATTTCAGGTCGACCCGGCGCGACAGGGCCTTTTCGATTTCGGCGTCGATATTGAAGAGGTCGAAGACAGGGCGCTCGCCGGTGTAGTGCGACAGGCGCGGCAGCACGGCCGGGGTGTATTCCTCCGCGAACTCCACCAGCTTCTGGTAGTTCTCGCGCGAATCCACCTGAATCACGTTGGTGGCGTCGTTGACGAAGTCGCGCAGCACGCGCTGGGCCAGGTTGAGATCCTGGTACAGCAGGCTGGGCGCGGGCAGGGTGGTGGCATTCTGGCGGATGGAGGCCCAGATCTTGCGCAGGTAGGCGATATCGTTGCCGAGTTCCTCGTTGCTGGACTCCTCGGCAATGGTGCGCACGATAAAGCCGCCGCGTTCGTCCGCCGGTACCAGGCTTTGCACGCGCGAGCGCAGGGCTTCGCGGTCGACCTCGCCCTCGATGCGCTGGGAGATGCCGATGTGCGGGTCCTGTGGCAGGTAGACCAGGGTGCGTCCGGCGATGCTCACCTGGGTGGACAGGCGCGCGCCCTTGGTGCCGATCGGATCCTTGATGACCTGCACCATCAGCGCCTGGCCTTCATAGAGCGTCTTCTCAATCGCCAGGGGCGCGGCATTGCCGTTTTTTTCCGGGTCGCGCGGATGCCAGATATCGGCGACGTGCAGGAATGCGGCGCGTTCGAGCCCGATGTCGATAAAGGCGGATTGCATGCCGGGCAGCACACGTACGACCTTGCCCAGGTAGATATTGCCGACGAGCCCGCGCGACAGCGTGCGCTCGACATGGAGTTCCTGCACGGCGGCCTGCTGCACGATGGCCACGCGCGTTTCCTGCGGTGTGATGTTGACGAGGATGTCTTCAGTCATAGTGGATGAAACTCGTCGCCGGCTGACCGGCCAGGGGGTTGTCCGCACTGCGCCGCCATGCGCTCCGGGGCGCTGCCTTGGCCAGGGCAGCCGCGGGGTAGCGGAAAGGGCGGCGGCGGGGTTCTCAGAACCGCAGTTCGGCCTGTCTGAGCAGCGAAGCGGTCTCAAACAGGGGCAAACCCATGATACCCGAATAGCTGCCGTCGATTCGCGCGACGAACTCCGCCGCGCGGCCCTGGATGCCGTAGGCGCCGGCCTTGCCGGCCGGCTCGCCGCTGGCGACATAGGCCGCGACTTCATCGGCCGTCATGGGCCGGAAACTGACCTCGGAGACCGAAAGCGCGTGGCGCAGGCCAAGCGTGGACACGACGGTCACGGCGGTCAGCACGCGGTGGGTGCGGCCTGCCAGCGCCGCCAGCATGCGCGCGGCGTCGGCGTCGTCGGCGGGCTTGCCGAGGATTTCGCCGCCCAGGCAGACGGTGGTGTCCGAGGTCAGGATCGGGGAGTCGGGCAAGGCGCGCCGTTCGCGCCGGCGCAGCGCGGCCTCGGCCTTGAGCGCGCATACGCGCTGCACGTAGTCGTCGGGGCTCTCGCCCGGCAGAACGGTTTCCAGCGCCTCGGCGTCTTCGGTGTCATCGGCCAGCAGCAGTTCGTAGGCGACGCCAAGCTGGGTCAGCAATTCGCGCCGGCGCGGGCTCTGGGARGCGAGGTAGAGGAAGGAATGGGTCACGGCAGGGCAGTCGGGGATCCGGGGAAATGTGCCGGCGGCATGCGCCGCTTCGGTCGCATTGTACCTGCCGGCCTCGCCCGCTGCGTGCCACTGGCGGCGGCCAGCCAGCTTCAGGCGCGATGGTACGGATGATTCTGCGTCACCGACCAGGCGCGGTAAAGCTGCTCGGCCAGCAGCACGCGCACCATGCCATGCGGCATGGTCAGGCTGGACAGGCGCAGCAGCGTCTGCGCGCGCGCCTTCAGCGCCGGATCCAGCCCGTCCGCGCCGCCGATCAGGAAGGCGACGTCGCCGCCTTCGCGCTGCCAGTCGCCCAGCTGGGCGGCGAGTTGCACGGTGGTGAGATCGCGCCCGCGCTCATCCAGTGCCACGATGCGGCATTGCTTGGGCAGCGCCGCCTCGATGCGGGCCGCCTCGCGCTGCATCACGGTGGTGGCGTTATTGCTCGACGAGCGCGCCTCGGGCTTGATTTCGCGCAGCTCGATGCGCAGCTCGGGTGGCATGCGCTTCGCGTACTCGGCGAARCCGGTTTCGATCCAGCCGGGCATCTTGTGGCCAACGGCCACGATCAGCAACTGCATGACGGGAAGCGGAGCGGTTCCGCTCAGGCCGAGCGGGTGGTGCGCTTGCGCGCGGCCGGTGCCTTGGTGGCAGCCGTCTTCGCGGGTGCCTTGGCGGCCGTTTTGGTCACTGCGGTCTTGGTGGCGGTCTTGCGTGCCGCGCCGGTACCGGCGGCGGTCTTGCGCGGCGCGGCGGACTTGGCCGGCGCCTTGCGTGCCGGGGCCGAGCCCAGCGCGCTGGTCAGGCGCTTCTGTACGGTCGGGGCGCGGTTGGTGGCGATGGCGTCCGGATCGGTGTCTTCATGGCCAAGCGGCGGCGAAGGCTCTTTCATGCCTTCGGGCAGGCGGGCCAGGGCCGGGCGCAGGCCGGTGGCGCGGCGTGCGGTGCGCACCACCGGGCTGTCGTCCTCGTCTTCGCCGTCGATGGGCTCGCTGGCCTTGGCCAGGCCCTTCTTGGCGGTGGACAGCTTGAGCCGTACCGGCTTGTCGCCCCAGAGTTCTTCCAGGTTGTAGTACATGCGCAACTGCGGCTGCATGATGTGGACCACCGCGTCGCCGCAGTCCACCAGCACCCATTCGCCCGTTTCCAGCCCTTCCACCGCGACGATATGGCCGCCGGCGTCCTTGACGGTATCGCGGACCGAGGCGGCCAGCGCCTTGGTCTGTCGGTTCGAAGTCCCGCTGGCGATCACCACCCGGTCGAACAGTTCCGTCAGGTGGGTGGTGTCGTACACCTTGATGTCCTGCGCTTTGACATCCTCGAGGCCGTCGACGATGGCGCGTTGCAGTTTACGAATATCCATGGTGCTTTTTCAGTTCAGCTGAGATCGGTTTGGGGGCGGGCCGGGATGGGCAGATCCGACTGGGTCGGCCGATACAGGCCGCGGCTCGCGATGTAGTGTGCCACGCCGGACGGCAGCTGGTCATCTGCCGGTTGTCCGGCAGCCAGGCGTTGGCGTAGGGCGGTGGAGGAGAGGTCGACGGCTAGCGTCTGGTCGATCCACATGCGGCCGGAGGGCATGGATTGTATCAGGTCGGTGGACGCCCGCCGCGCGGCGAGCTCTTCCCGCACCGGACCATCGAGTTCGGCGAGGTCGAAACCGGGTCGCGTCGCCACGCAAAGGTGGACGTCGGCGAACAGTTCCTGCCAGCCATGCCAGGTGTGCAGGCGCAGCAACTGGTCGGCACCCATGAGCCAGGCCAGCGAAGCGGTGGGGCCATAGTGCTGGCGCAGTTCGTGCACGGTATCGACGGTGTAGCTGGGGCCCGCGCGATCGACTTCCATGCGGCTGGCATGGACCAGCGCGCGCGTGTCGGACAGCGCCTGCGCGGCCAGTTCGGTCATGGCGAGGCGGTCGGCGGCGGGGGTGACGTCGTCGCCTTTTTGCCATGACTGGCCGGTCGGGATCCAGACCAGTTCGTCCAGTTCGAGATGCTCGATGCAAAGCCTGGCCAGCGCCACGTGGCCGATATGGGGCGGATCGAAGGTGCCGCCGAGGATGCCGAGGCGGTAGGGGCGGGTGCGGTTGCTTGCGTCTGCCGCGTTGGCGGTGAGCGGTCGTGCAATGTCGTGTGCCATGGGGTTGCCGTCAGGCCCACTCGCGCACGGGCAGGAAGTCGGTGTACAGCGCGCTTTCCGCGCTGCCCGGCTCCGGCTGCCAGTCGTAGCGCCAGCTTGCCAGCGGCGGCATCGACATCAGGATCGATTCGCTGCGTCCGCCCGATTGCAGCCCGAAATGCGTGCCGCGGTCGAATACCAGGTTGAATTCCACATAGCGGCCACGGCGGTAGGCCTGGAATTCCCGCTCGCGTTCGCCATAGGGCGTATCCTTGCGCGCCTGCAGGATCGGCAGGTAGGCCTCCAGGAATGCATCGCCCACGGATTGCATCATGGCAAAGCTGCGATCGAAGCCCAGCGCGGAGAAGTCATCGAAGAAGATGCCGCCAATGCCGCGCGCTTCGCCCCGGTGCTTGAGGAAGAAGTATTCGTCGCACCATTGCTTGAAGCGCGGATAGAGTTCGCCGCCATAGGGCGCGAGCGCATCGCGGCAGGTGACGTGGAAGTGCCTGCAGTCTTCGGCGTTCCCGTAGTACGGCGTCAGGTCCATGCCGCCGCCAAACCACCAGACCGGCTCGGCGCCATCCTTCACCGCCATCAGGCAGCGCACGTTCATGTGCACGGTCGGGACGTAGGGATTGCGCGGGTGGAACACCAGCGAGACGCCCAGCGCCTCGAAGCCGCGGCCGGCCAGCTCGGGCCGGTTGGCCGTGGCCGAGGGCGGCAACGCGTCGCCGCGCACGTGCGAGAAGCCCACGCCGGCGCGCTCCATCACGGCGCCACCTTCCAGGATACGGGTGCGGCCGCTGCCGCGCAGGCGCTCGGTGGGCGGCTTCTCCCAGGCATCGGTGGAAAACGCCGTGCCGTCGATGGCGGCGACAGCGTCGGTGATACGGTCTTGCAGACCGAGCAGATAGGCACGGACTGCCTGGGAATCGATCATGGTGTGCGGGCGGGTGGCCGGAGCGGTGACGGCCGGGCAGGTAGTCAACCTGCCCGGCCGTCATGGCGATGTCATGATTGTACTGGCTGGGACAACACTTGGCCGGATTCGGCAAATTCAGCGCAAAGCGCCGTAACGGGCCAAGAAATCGTAGTGAGCGGCCCGCCATGGGCCGCGCGGCGGATCTATTCGTCCCTTTACCGTTTGATGGCGCGGTAGCCGATGTCGGTGCGGTACTGCATGCCATCGAAGTGGATCTTCTCGGCCGCGCTGTAGGCCGCGCGTTGTGCTGCCTTGACGGTATCCGCCAGCCCCACCACGCACAGGACACGGCCGCCCGTGGTCAGCAGGGTGCCGTCCTTGAGCGTGGTGCCGGCGTGGAAGGTCACGCTTTCCTCGGTCTCGGCCGGGATGCCGGTAATGGCGTCGCCCTTGCGCGGAGCGTCGGGATAGCCATAAGCGGCCATCACCACGCCCAGCGCGGTGCGGCGGTCCCAGTCCAGTTCGATCTCGTCGAGCTTGCCGGTGACCGCGTGCTCCATCACGTCGACCAGGTCGGTCTTCAGGCGGGCCAGGATCGGCTGGGTTTCCGGGTCGCCCATGCGGCAGTTGAATTCCAGCGTCTTGAGGTTGCCTTCGGCGTCGATCATCAGGCCGGCGTAGAGGAAGCCGGTGTAGACGATGCCGTCCTTTTCCATGCCGCGCACGGTCGGCATGATGATCTCGCGCAAGGCGCGGGCATGCAGCGCGGGCGTGACCACCGGCGCCGGCGAATACGCGCCCATGCCGCCGGTGTTGGGGCCGGCGTCGTGATCGAGCAGACGCTTGTGGTCCTGGCTGGTAGCCAGTGCGAGGACGTTCCTGCCGTCCACCAGCACGATAAAGCTGGCCTCCTCGCCTTCGAGGAATTCCTCGATCACCACGCGCGCGCCGGCATCGCCGAGGCGGTTGTCGGCCAGCATCATGTCGACCGCGGCGTGCGCTTCTTCCAGCGTGGCGGCAACCACCACGCCCTTGCCGGCGGCCAGGCCGTCGGCCTTGATCACGATCGGCGCGCCCTGCGCGTCGATGTAGGCATGCGCCGCGGCGGCGTCGTTGAAGGTCTGGTAGGCGGCGGTCGGGATGCCGTGGCGCTGCATGAACGCCTTGGCGAAATCCTTGGACGATTCCAGCTGGGCCGCCGCTTGCGTGGGGCCGAAAATGCGCAGGCCCTTGGCACGGAAGATATCGACGATGCCGGCCGCCAGCGGCGCCTCGGGGCCGACTACCGTGAAATGCACGCCCTCGCGCTCGGCAAAGGCGGCCAGCACTTCCGGATCCGTCAGGGGCACGTTCTGCAGACGCTTGTCGAGCGCGGTGCCGCCATTGCCCGGCGCCACGTACACCACCTGCACCTTGGGCGACTGGGCCAATTTCCAGGCCATCGCGTGTTCACGACCACCCGAGCCGACAACCAATACTTTCATGATCTACTGCCAGAAAAAATGACGCATGCGAAATGCGAAAAGCGGCAGCCATGGCTCATCGAACCGCGCTGCCGCCGTGAGGCGAGGTCTTGCCCGATCCCGCCTTACTCCTCGATCACCGCGTTGGTGAAGACTTCCTGCACGTCGTCCAGGTTTTCCAGGGCGTCGAGCAGCTTTTGCATCTTGACGGCGTCGTCGCCGGTGAAGCTGACTTCGTTCTGCGGCTTCATCGTGACGTCGGCCATCTCGGCCTTGAAACCCGCGGCTTCCAGCGCGGCCTTGACCGTGGCGAAATCGTTGGGCGGGCACAGCACTTCGATCGATTCGTCGTCGTTGGTGACGACATCGTCGGCGCCGGCTTCCAGCGCGACTTCCATCAGCTTGTCCTCGGCGGTGCCGGGGGCGAACAGGAACTGGCCGCAGTGGGTGAACATGAACGCCACCGAGCCTTCCGTGCCCATGTTGCCGCCGTTCTTGGAGAAGGCATGGCGCACTTCGGCCACGGTGCGGGTACGGTTGTCGGTGAGGCAGTCGACGATGATGGCCGCGCCGGCCAGGCCGTAGCCCTCGTAGCGGATTTCTTCGTAGTTGGCGCCTTCCAGGCCACCCACGCCGCGCTGGATGGCGCGCTGGATGTTGTCCTTCGGCATGTTCGCGTCCATCGCCTTGTCCATGGACAGGCGCAGGCGCGGGTTGGAATCGGCATCGCCGCCGCCGAGCTTCGCGGCGACGGTGATTTCCTTGATCAGGCGGGTCCAGACCTTGCCGCGCTTGGCGTCAGCGGCGGCTTTCTTGTGTTTGATATTGGCCCATTTTGAGTGACCGGCCATGATTCTCTCCGAAGCGCAAAACGTTTGATGCGCGCGCCCTGACGGCGCGCGCCGGCCGTGCCGGGCGAACAACGGGTGATCGGCGGCACGGCTGGATGGTGTTGTGTGTCTGTGAGCCGGCCTGGGGGCTGGCTATAATCAGCCCAGCATTTTATCACGCGGCCCCGCCGCCGCCGGTCCCGCGATCACGGGGGGCGGCGCACGGGCGGGGACGGTCGCGGCGATGCCGCTGTGCTGCCTGCCAACCAGAGAAACCATGGCCGAACCCATCCTCATCGCCAAGAACGCCGAGCTCGAACTTGCCCTGCTGCCCGAGATGGGCAACCGKCACGGCCTGATCACCGGCGCCACCGGCACCGGCAAGACCGTGACGCTGCAAAGCCTGGCCCAGGGTTTTTCGCGGCTGGGCGTGCCGGTCTTCATGGCCGACGTCAAAGGTGACCTGACCGGCATCTCCCAGCCGGGCAAGCTCTCCGACAAGCTCAAGGCGCGCCTGGCTGACCTGGGCCTGCCCGAGCCGGCGTGGGGCGCCTGCCCTACCACGCTTTGGGACGTCTTCGGGCAGAAGGGCCATCCCGTGCGGGCGACGGTCTCGCATATGGGGCCGCTGCTGCTGTCGCGCATGCTGGACCTCAACGACACCCAGCAGGGCGTGCTCAACCTGGTATTCCGCATCGCCGACGCCAACGGGCTGTTGCTGCTCGACGCCAAGGACCTGCGCGCCATGCTGCAGTACGTGGGCGACAACGCCGGGCAGTTCACCACCGAATACGGCAATATCTCGGCAGCCTCGATCGGCGCCATCCAGCGCGGCCTGATGGCGCTGGAATCGCAAGGCGCCGATGCGTTCTTCGGCGAGCCCATGCTCAACCTGGATGATTTCATCCAGACCGAGAACGGGCAGGGCGTGGTGAATATCCTGGCCGCCGACAAGCTGCTGAATTCGCCCAAGCTCTACGCCACCTTCCTGTTGTGGCTGCTGTCGGAACTGTTCGAGAAGCTGCCCGAGGCCGGCGATCTCGACAAGCCCAAGCTGGTGTTCTTCTTCGACGAGGCGCACCTGCTGTTCAACGACGCGCCCAAGGGCCTGCTCGACAAGATCGAGCAGGTGGTGCGCCTGATCCGCTCCAAGGGCGTTGGCGTGTATTTCGTCACGCAGAATCCCGTCGATATTCCCGACACGGTGCTGGGGCAGCTCGGCAACCGCGTGCAGCATGCGCTGCGCGCCTTCACGCCGCGCGACCAGAAGGCTGTCAAGGTGGCGGCGACCACCATGCGCGCCAAGCCAGGCCTGGACCTGGAGAAGGCGATCGGGGAACTCGGCGTGGGCGAGGCGCTGGTGTCGCTGCTCGACGCCAAGGGCATTCCCGGCATGACGGAACGTGCCTGGATAATGGCGCCCGGCAGCCGGATCGGCCCCATCACCGATGACGAGCGCAAGCAGTTGCTGGCTGCGTCGCTGGTAGCCGGCACCTACGAGCAGGCGATCGATCGCGAGTCGGCCTACGAGAAACTCAAGGGCCGGGCGGTCGCGCCGGCGTCATCCCYGTCCACCGCCGGCAACGGCGCGCCAGCGCCCTCGGCAGGCCAGCCGGAGCAGGCACCCGCGCAGGGTGGCGGCTGGCTCGACCAGGCGGGCGAAATCTTTGGCGGGCTGACCAAGGGCACCGGCAAGACCGGGCGCGGCGATTCCATCCTGGAGTCGATGGCCAAGTCGGCGGCGCGCACGGTCGGCTCGCAAGTCGGGCGCGAGCTGATCCGCGGCGTGCTGGGCAGCCTGCTGGGTTCCGGCAAGAAGAAATAGGCGAAAGCCGGACGGCGCCGGCGGCCGGTTCAGCGGCGTTGCGCCGCCGCCTCGTCTTCCCGCATCTTGCGCAGGAACAGCCGGGTGAAGAACCACCCCATGCCGATGATGAAGCCAATGACGCCGAGGCTCATCAGCCCGGTGCCGGTGGTAAACAGGATCTTCAAGGCTGCCATCTGGGTCTCCCTGGTCAGGCACGGCACACCGGATCATGTGCCGTTGCCGCCAGTCTAGGCAGRCCCCTCGCCGCGCGGGTTGAGGCGGATCAAGCCGGGCGCAGAGAGCGCGCGGCCTGATCCGTTTTCAAGGGAACGCTCAGTTCTTGGTCCCGAACAGCCGGTCGCCGGCGTCGCCCAGGCCCGGAATGATGTAGGCGTGCTCGTCCAGATGGCTGTCCAGCGAGGCCACGAACAGCTTCACGCCTGGGTGTGCCTTCTGGAAGACTTCCACGCCTTCCGGCGCAGCCACCAGCGCGACGAAGGTGATCGCCTCGTCCGCGACGCCGCGGCGCTTCAGCACGTCGACCGCGTGCGCGGCGGAGTAGCCGGTGGCGACCATCGGATCGCACAGGATAAAGCTGCGGTCTTCCACATCGGGCAGGCGAACCAGGTATTCCACGGGGCGATGCTGGTCATCTCGGTAGACACCGATATGACCGATGCGCGCCGAAGGAATCAGCTCGACCAGGCCGTCGCTCATGCCCACGCCGGCGCGCAGCACCGGCACGATGGTGAGCTTCTTGCCGGCAATCACGGGTGCATCCAGTTCGACCAGCGGCGTCTCGATGTGACGCGTGGTGAGCGGCAGGTTGCGCGTGATTTCATAGCCCATCAGCAGCGTGATCTCCCGCAGCAGTTCGCGGAATGTGCGCGTGGACGTGTCCTTGTCGCRCATATGGGAGAGCTTGTGCTGGATCAGCGGGTGATCGAGGATGTACAGCTTGGGGAAACGCGGATCTTGCTTCATGGCGGGTAGGCGGCTGGAGTGGGCGCGAAGGCCCGGTGCAGCCGGATTGTAATGGATGCGCAGCCGCGCGCCCCCGGCAGTGTCCCGGCCGGCAGCGCGCGGGGCCCGCCGCTCAATCCACCGAGATGCTGGCGCTCTTGGCGACCTTGCCGAATTTCTCGTACTCGGACAGCGTCAGCGACTGCAGTTCCGCCGCGCTCGAGCCCTTCGGGTTGAAGCCCGCCTGGACCAGCTTGTCCTTGACGTCCGCATTGCCCAGCGCCTCGACGAAGGCGGCATTGAGCGCCTGCACCACCGGCGCGGGCATGCCGGCGGGCCCGTACACGCCGAACCACGGCTCGACAGCGTAGCCAGCCAGGCCGGCCTCGGCCAGCGTCGGCACATTCGGCAGGGCGGGCGAGCGGCTCTTGCCGGCCACGGCCAGCGCGCGCAGCTTGCCGCCCTGGATGTGCGGCAGCGAGGCGGGCAGGTTGTCGAACATTACCTGCACATGGCCGCCCAGCATATCGTTGATGGCCGGGCTGCTGCCTTTGTATGGCACATGGGTAAGGCCCGCCTGCGTCATCTGCGAGAACATCGCGCCGGCCAGGTGCATCGACGTGCCGGTTCCCGCGGTCGCGTAGGTCAGGCCGGGGTGCGCCTTGGCATAGCTGACCAGTTCCGACACGGTTTTCACCGGCAGGCTGTTGCTGACTTCCAGCACGATGGTCGAGGTGCCGAGCAGGCTCACCGCGGTGAAGTCCTTGCGCGGATCGAATGGCACGTGCTTGTAGATATGCGGGTTGAGCGCATTGGTCGAGATCGCGCCGAAGCCGATGGTGTAGCCGTCCGGCGCGGCCTTGGCGACCGCCTCCATGCCGATATTGCCGCCCGCTCCGGGGCGGTTTTCCACCACCACCGGCTGGCCGAGCTTCTCGGCTACTTTCTGGCCGACGGTGCGCGCGACCAGGTCGGTGGTGCCGCCTGCGGCATAGGGCACGATAAAGCGGATCGGCTTGGCGGGGAAATCCGCGGCGCTGGCGGCGCCGGGCAACCAGCCGGCCGCGAGCGCGGCCGCCGCGGCCACGGCGGCCATCAGCGGGCGGGCGCCATGCTGGCCGGTCCGCGGCGCGCGACGATTGCCGCGGAAGGCGAAGCGAGGGGACACTAGGGAAAGG
This sequence comes from Cupriavidus sp. 05N39, assembly GCF_056397325.1. Classification (NCBI taxonomy): domain Bacteria; kingdom Pseudomonadati; phylum Pseudomonadota; class Betaproteobacteria; order Burkholderiales; family Burkholderiaceae; genus Cupriavidus; species Cupriavidus sp. 05N39. Next base: position 24,954 of record NZ_JBFTNE010000047.1, on the reverse strand, counting down.
GGTGCTGCCGTCATGAGTGAATGCTCCTGGTTCTTCTTATTGGGCACGTGTCGCACGCGCCGAGCGGCGAGCTTACGGCAGTTTCAGGATGCCTGCCAGCGGCGCCGTCGCCGCCATCCGGTCGAAACCGGAGCCAGGCAGGAGAGGGTGCGTTGCATGGGGGATTCCTCAAGGAAGGTGACATCGCCCAGCGGCCGCACGCAGGGCAATGGGCGCCGGATGCAGTTGACTCTTTTCGAATACAATGGCTCGCGTCTTCAGCGGTCCGCCTTGCCCTCGGCGGCGCGCGGCCCTTCTATCCGGCTTTCCCGTGTCAGCATCCCAGCTCTCCAGCACCAGCAGCGTGTCTCCCGCCCAGCCGGCATCGCAGCGCGCCGGCCTTGCCGTGGCCGCCGTCGGCGCCATCCTCTTCTCCGGCAAGGCGATCGTCGCCAAGCTGATGTACCGCTACGACGTCGACGCGGTCATGGTCATCAGCCTGCGCATGCTGTTCGCCGTGCCGCTGTTCATGGCCATCGGCTGGTGGCAGTCGCGCCGGCTGCCGGCGCTGTCCTGGGCCGACCGTGGCCGCATCGTCTTCCTTGGCATCATCGGCTACTACCTGTCGAGCTTCCTCGACTTCCTCGGGCTGCAGTACATCACCGCAGGGCTGGAACGGCTGATCCTGTTCCTGACGCCATCCTTCGTGCTGCTGGCCAGCGCGGTGCTGTTCAAACGCAGCATCAGCACCCGGCAATGGCTGTCCTTGCTGCTTGCCTATATAGGCATCGTGCTGGTTTTCGCGCATGATCTCGACGTGAGCGGCAGCGGCGTGTGGCTCGGTGCCGCGCTGGTGCTGGGCAGCGCACTCACCTATGGCATTTACCTGATTGCCTCGGGCGAACTGGTGCAGCGTATCGGGTCGCTGCGGCTCGTGGCCTATGCGATGTGCGTTTCCACCGCCTGCTGCGTGGTGCAATACCTGGTGCTGGGACGTCCGCTGGCGGCGCTGTTGCAGCCGGCGCCGGTGATGTGGCTGTCGCTGGTCAAYTCGGTGTTCTGCACGGTGCTTCCGGTGTCGCTGACCATGGTGGCGGTGGCGCGCATCGGCGCGCCGATGGCGTCGCAGGCGGGCATGCTCGGGCCGGTGTCCACCTTGTTTCTCGGCTTCTGGCTGCTGGGCGASCCGATCACCGGCGTGCAGCTTGCCGGCAGCGCATTGGTGATGGGCGGGATATATTTACTGTCGGCGCGCCCCGGAGCCAAGGGGCGCGGCGGTGCGAAGGGCACGCAGGATAACAAGCAGGCGGGTGGCCGCCTCGATGACACAAGGAGTCGATGAGATGGATCTAGGATTGCGCGGCAAGCATGCGCTGGTGTGCGGCGCCAGCAAGGGTCTCGGTTTCGCCTGCGCCGATGCGCTGGCTGCCGAAGGCGTGGACGTGGTGATCGTGGCGCGCGGCGCCGAGGCGCTGGAAAAGGCGGCGGCGGACCTGCGCGCGCGCCACGGCCGGCGCGTGGTGCCTGTCGCCACCGACATCACCACCCCGGCGGGGCGCAAGCTGGCGCTGGACGCCGTCGCCAAGCTGGGCGACCTGGACATCCTCGTCAACAACGCGGGCGGGCCGCCGCCGGGCAACTTCCGCGACTGGGACCGTGATACCTGGCTGGCAGCGATCGATGCCAATATGCTGACGCCGATCGAACTGATCAAGGCCACTGTGGATGGCATGATCGCGCGCAAATGGGGCCGCATCATCAATATCACCAGCGGTGCCGTCAAGGCGCCGATCGACGTGCTCGGGCTGTCCAACGGCGCACGCTCCGGCCTGACCGGCTTCGTCGCCGGGCTGGCGCGCGAAGTGGCGCAGCATGGCGTGACCGTCAACAACCTGCTGCCCGGCCCGTTCAATACCGACCGCCTCTACAAGACCATGGAAGGCGGCGCCAAGCAGGCCGGCCTGTCCATCGAGGAAGTCGCGCAGCGCCGCGCCGCGTTGAACCCGAGCCGCCGCTTCGGCGAGCCGGCCGAGTTCGGCGCCACCTGCGCCTTCCTGTGCAGCCGCCAGGCGGCCTACATGACCGGGCAGAACGTCCTGCTCGACGGCGGCGCTTACCCCGGCACGTTCTGAGCGCCTGCCCCCCTCCGGGCGGTGGCAGTGCCGCCGCCCGGCGTGTTTCCCGCCGGGCCGCACCGGCCCGACCTTTGCTGACTGGCCAGGATGACGCCGATGACTCCCCCCCGTATCGCGCTGATCGCGCACGACCACAAGAAAGATGACATCGTGGCCTTTGCCGGCCGCCATCGCGATTTCCTGTCGCGTTGTGAACTGTTGGCAACCGGCACCACGGGCGGCCGGCTGAGCGACGAAATCGGCCTCACGGTGACGCGCATGCTGTCCGGCCCCTGGGGCGGCGACCTGCAGATCGGCGCGCAACTGGCCGAGGGCCGCGTCGGCGTGGTGATCTTCCTGCGCGATCCGATGACGCCACAGCCGCACGAACCCGATATCAATGCACTGGTGCGCGCCTGCGACGTGCACAACGTGCCTTGCGCCACCAACGTGGCGACCGCCGACCTGTTGATCGCGGAGTTGCGGCGTCTATACCCGGAGCCGGGCAAGCCGGCCTGATCGTTTCCGCGCGTACCGCGCATGACATCGTTTGCCGATGCGCATCGATACGCATCGACAAGCATCAACAGGAACAGGAGCGAGACATGAGCAAAGCCATCCGCATTTTCGAGACCGGCGGCCCCGAGGTGATGCAGTGGGTCGACGTCGAGGTCGGGGATCCCGGCCCCGGCGAGGTCCGCGTGCGGCACGAGGCGGTCGGCCTCAACTACATCGACGTTTACTTCCGCACCGGGCTGTACAAGCAGGCGCTGCCGGGCGGACTCGGCATGGAAGGCGCCGGCGTGGTGGAGGCCGTGGGCGATGGCGTGCCGCACCTCGGCGTGGGTGACCGTGTCGCCTATGCCGGCCGCCCGACGGGCGCCTATGCGCAGGTACGGGTGATGCCTGCCGATATCGTGGTGCGCCTGCCCGATGCCATCTCGTTCGAGCAGGGCGCGGCGATGATGCTGCAAGGCCTGACCACGCAATACCTGGTGCGCGACAGCTACCGGGTGCAGCCGGGCGATACGGTGCTGCTGCACGCCGCCGCGGGCGGGGTTGGCCTGATCGCCAGCCAGTGGCTCAAGGCGCTGGGCGCCACGGTGATCGGCACCGCCGGCAGTGACGAAAAAGCCGCGCTGGCGCGCGCGCATGGCTGCGACCACACCATCGTCTATACCCGCGAATCGTTCGTGGACAGGGTCAGGGAAATCACCGGCGGCAAAGGCGTCGCGGCGGTCTACGATTCAGTCGGAAAGGATACCTTCAATGGCTCGCTGGATTGTCTGAAGCCGCGCGGCACCCTGGTGGTGTTCGGCAATGCATCGGGTCCGGTGCCGCCGTTCGATCTCTCGTTGCTGGGCAACAAAGGCTCGCTGCGCGTCACGCGGCCGACGCTGATGACTTACGTGGTGCACCGCGAACTGCTCGAGCCGATGGCGGCCGAACTGTTCGAAATGGTGACCAGCGGCCGGGTCCGGATCGAGGTGCGCCAGCGCTATGCGCTGGCGGATGTGGCACAGGCGCATCGCGATCTCGAAGGCCGCAAGACCACCGGCACCACGATCCTGCTGCCCTGAGCAGCGCGCGCTAGCGGGCGCGCACCGTAGTGGCGCCGGCGCGCGCCTCGGCCTGCCGCAGCACATGCGGCGGCAGGCGCTTGAGCATGAAGTGCACCGCCAGCGGAATCAGCACCACGTCGTCCACGATGCCCAGGCCAAGGATAAAGTCGGGAATCAGGTCGATGGGTGAAATGGCGTAGAGCACCAGGCCGAACGTGGCCGGCCGCAGCCAGGGCGGTGCGTCGGGATGGCGCAGCGCGAACCACAGCAGGCGGCCGTCGCGCCGCAGCAGCGTCCACAGTGCTGAAAATCGTTTCCACATGAGAAGCCTCCTTCGCTTTGCACTTGCAGCGTGGCCAGGTCGGGCCACTCGCAGATAGCTTGGGCCAATCCACGGGGCTTCAAGTTCCGTAGGGGGAGTCCGGGCAGAGGAGGACTACGAGGAGGAGCGGCGGGGCCTGGCAGGCGACCCGCCGCTGTACCGGCATTCCCGCGGGTGCGGGATGCCGGTACAGCTTGAACCGGTGCTGACGTTCAGCCCGGGATCTTGCCTTCCACGCCTTCGACGTAGAACTTGATGCCATGCAGGAAGCCATCGTCGGCGACCTGGTCCTTGGTCAGCTGCTCCTTGCCGGTGTTGTCCTTGAGCGGACCCTTCCAGATCGGCGCGGAACCGTCGGCCACGCCCTTCTTGCGCTCTTCCACCAGTGCCTTGACGTCATCCGGCACCACGGCGTTGAAGCCCTTCAGGTCGATCATGCCTTCCTTCAGGCCCCACCACGTGGTGCTGTTTTTCCACTGGTTGGCCAGCACGTCGCCCACCACCTTGTTGTAGTAGACGCCCCACGAAATCACCGAGGCGGCCAGGTGGGCCTTCTCGCCGAACTTGCTCATGTCGCTGTCCCAGCCGAAGGCGTACACGCCCTTTTCCTGCGCGGTCTGTACCACGGCGGCGGAGTCGGTGTTCTGCATCAGCATGTCCACGCCCTGRCCGATCAGCGTGGTGGCGGCTTCGCGCTCCTTGCCCGGATCGAACCACTTGTTCACCCACACCACCTTGACGGTCGCCTTGGGATTCACGCTGCGCGCGCCCAGGGTGAACGAGTCGATATTGCGGATCACCTCGGGGATGGGCACCGATGCCACCACGCCCATCTTGCCGGTCTTGYTCATCTTGCCGGCTACCACGCCGGCCAGGTAAGCGCCTTCATAGGTGCGTACGTCGTACTGCGCCAGGTTGTCCGCGGTCTTGAAGCCGGTGGCGTGCTCGAACTTCACGTCCGGGAATTCCTTGGCCACCTTGAGCATCGACTCCATGTAGCCGAAGGTCGTGCCGAAGATGAGCTTGTTGCCTTGCGCGGCGAGGTCGCGGAACACGCGTTCCGCATCGGCGGCGGATTCCGGCACGTTCTCGACGAAGGTGGTCTTCACCTTGTCGCCGTACTTTTCTTCGACGGCCTTGCGTCCTGCGTCATGGGCGTAGGTCCAGCCCGCGTCGCCGACCGGTCCGATGTAGACGAAGGCAACCTTCAGCGGTTCGGCCTTCTGCTCGGCGGCGGGGGCCGAAGCCGGGGCGGCGCTTTCCGCAGGCTTTTCGGCTTCCTTCTTGCCGCAGCCCGCGATAGCCAGCACGGCGGTGGCGGCCAATGCGGCGAGGGTTTTCCTGCGCGTGACGATCATGATTTCTCCTTGTGATGACCTGGGTACTGATTCTTTGATTAAGGTTGCAACTGTGGCTCTGGTAACGAGGGTTTTCAGCGTGAGGTCTCTGGCGGACTTCTGAAAATCGGGCAATGCGGCGCGGCCCGGCAAGGCGCCGGGCCGCAATCGCAACGGTCAGGCAACACCCGGGCGGAAGGGTTTGCCCAGCGAGGCCGGCATGTTCAGGCGGATCCACGCCGGATTGCGCGAGATCAGCGCCAGCACGACGATGGTGGCCGCATAGGGCAGCATCGACAGTATCTGCGACGGCATCGACACACCGATCCCTTGCAGGTAGAACTGCAGGATGGTGACGCCGCCGAACAGCCACGCCCCGGCCCATACGCGGCCGGGTCGCCAGGTGGCGAAGGTGGTCAGCGCCAGCGCGATCCAGCCGCGCCCTGCCACCAGGTTCTCCACCCACATCGGCGTGTACACCAGAGACAGGTAGGCTCCGGCCAGCCCGCAGCAGGCACCGCCGAACAGCAGCGCGCCAAAGCGGATCAGCCGCACGGGATAGCCCAGCGCGTGCGCCGATTCCGGCGATTCGCCGATCGCGCGCAGGGTCAGCCCGGCGCGCGTGCGGAACAGGAACCACATGATGGCGCCGCACAGGAACAGGCTGAAATACACCATCCAGTGCTGCTGGAAGAAGGCCGGGCCGAAGAACGGGATATCAGCCAGGAAAGGAATCGACCTGGCCTGCGACGGCATGGCGAAGCCGACGAAGCGCTGGCCCATGAAGGCCGACAGCCCGGTGCCGAAGATCGACAGCGCCAGGCCGGTGGCCACTTGGTTGGTGGCCAGCACCAGCGCCAGCCACGAGAACAGCGTGGCCATCAGCATGCCGGCGAGCGCGCCGGCGGCAAAGCCGAGCATCGGCGACTGCGTCTGGTAGCCGACCATGAAGCCGAATGCGGCGGCCACCAGCATCATGCCTTCGGCGCCCAGGTTGAGCACGCCGGAGCGTTCGTTGATCAGCAGGCCGAGCGCGGCCAGCAGCAGGGGTGTGCCGGCGTTGATCGCCGTGGCGATAAGAGGGGCGAATTGTTCCATATCGTGTGGGCTCCGCTCAGGCGGCCTTGGCGCGCCAGCGCAGGCGGTTGTCGATCAGCGTATCGCTGGCCAGCAGGAAGAACAGCAGCATGCCCTGGAACACCGAGCCGATCGCCGAAGGCAGGCCCAGCCGGGACTGGGCCATTTCGCCGCCGATATAGAACAGCGACATGACGATGCCCCCGAATACGGTGCCCACCGGATGCAGGCGGCCGACGAAGGCGACGATGATCGCGGTGAAGCCGTAGCCGGGCGAGATCGACGGCAGCAACTGCCCGATCGGGCCGGTCACTTCGAAGGCGCCCGCCAGGCCGGCGGTGCCGCCCGAGATCATCAGCGCGCTCCACAGCGAACGGCGCGCCGAGAAGCCCGCATAGCGCGCCGCCGCCGGCGCGGTGCCGCCCACCTGCAGCCGGTAGCCCGCGAAGCTGCGGAAGATGAAGACGGTCATCACCGCCACCAGCACCAGCATCACCGCAAAGCCCGCGTGCAGGCGCGAGCCCGACAGCAGGTTGGGCAGCAGGAATTCGCTGGAGAACACCTTGGACTGCGGGAAGTTCATGCCGTTGGGATCCTTCAGCGGACCATTGACCACGTACAGCATCAGCTGCTGCGCGATATAGGTCAGCATCAGCGACACCAGGATCTCGTTGGCGTTGAACTTGTCCTTGAGCGCCGCGGTGATCGATGCCCAGAACATGCCGCCGACCACGCCGGCCAGCGAAGCCAGCACCAGCACCACGGAGCCGTTGACGCCATTGCCGGGCACGTCGAAGTACAGCACCGTGGCGCCGGCGAAAATGCCGCCGAGGATCAACTGGCCGTCGGCGCCGATGTTCCAGATATTGGCGCGGTAGCACACGGAAAGGCCGAGCGCGCAAAGCACCAGCGGTACGGTCTTGAGCAGCACCTCGCCGATGGCGCGGCGGTCCTTGAGCGGATCGACCAGGAAGACCTTGAGCGCGGCCACCGGATCCTTGCCGAGCAGCAGGAAGAGCAGGGCGCCGAAGGCGAGCGTCAGCGCCAGCGCAATGAAAGGGGAAGCGTAGGCCATGCGCCGCGAGGGCAGCCCGCGCGGCGCCAGCGACACGGGCGAGCGAAACAGGAAATCAGCCATGGAGCGCGGCCTCCTGTTGTTCGCGACGGCCGCCTGGCCCGCCTTCCCACAAGCCGCTCATCCACAGCCCGACCTGTTCGCGCGTGGCGTCCTGGGTGGGGATCGACGGCGATAGCCGGCCCTTGGCGATCACGTGCAGGCGATCGCAGATGGCGAACAGTTCGTCCAGTTCCTCGGACACCACCAGCAAGGCGCAGCCGGTGGCCTTGAGCGCCAGCAACTCGTTGTGGATCTGCGCCGCGGCGCCAACGTCCACGCCCCAGGTCGGCTGGGCCACGATCAACACCTTGGGGCCGCTCTCTATCTCGCGGCCAACGATGAATTTCTGCAGGTTGCCGCCCGACAGGCTCTTGGCCAGCGCGTCCGGCCCGCTTGCCTTGACGCGAAAGCGGCCGATCACGGCTTGCGCCAGCCCGGCCGCCGCCCTGGGCGATATCATGCCGCGCAGCACATAGGGCGCGGACTGGTGCGAGAGCAGGATATTGGCCGCCAGGCTCATGCCCGGGACGGCGCCGCGGCCCAGGCGCTCTTCCGGCACGAAGGCCAGGCCGGCGCGGCGGCGCTGGCGAGCGTCCAGCCTGCCCACCGGCTTGCCGTCCAGCGCGATGGCGTTGCGTTCCGCGCGGACGTCCTCGCCCGACAGCGCCGCCAGCAATTCCTGCTGGCCGTTGCCGGACACACCGGCGATGCCGACGATTTCGCCGGCATGCAGATCCAGCGAGATGCCGGACAGCTCCGTGGCGAAGGCATGCGCGCGCGGCAGGGACAGTTCGCGCACCGCGAGCCGGCACGCGCCGGGTTCCGTCTGCACGCGCGCTTCGCGCGGCGGCTCGCCGCCGATCATCAGGCGCGACAGCGAAGCCGCGCTCTCCTGGCGCGGATCGCACACGCCGGTGACACGGCCCATGCGCATCACGGTGGCGCTATGGCAAAGCTCGCGGATCTCGTCGAGCTTGTGGCTGATGTAGAGGATGCTGGTGCCTTCCGCGGCGAGCTGGCGCAGCGTGACGAACAGCGTCTGCACCGCCTGCGGCGTCAGCACGGAAGTGGGCTCGTCCAGGATCAGCAGCTGCGGTTTTGCCAGCAGCGCGCGCACGATCTCCACGCGCTGGCGCTCGCCCACCGACAAGGTGTGCACATGGCGGTTGGGCTCCAGCGGCAGGCCGTAACGCTCCGCCGTTTCGCGGATCTGCTCGGCCAGCTGCTTCATGTTGGTGGCGCCGGCGGCCTTGCTTGCCCTGGGCAGGCCGAGCGCGATGTTCTCGGTGACGGTCAGCGTATCGAACAGCGAGAAGTGCTGGAACACCATGGCGATGCCCAGGTTGCGGGCGTCGTGCGGATTGTGGATGGCGGCGGGCGCACCGTTGAAGTGCATATCGCCGGCGTCGGGTTTGACCGCGCCAAAGATGATCTTCATCAGGGTGGACTTGCCGGCGCCGTTCTCGCCGAGCACGGCGTGGATTTCGCCGGGGGCGACGACGAGGGACACATCGTCGTTGGCGGTCACGCCGGGGTAGCGCTTGCTGATATGGGCAAGCGCCAGCCTTGGGGTTGTACTTAAGGTCACTGAGGCGGCTCGAGTTGTTATGGCAGCAACGTGGATCAATGTTCGTATCGGGCAGCACCTCCTGCAGTGCGTGGGGCAGGATCGCCGTTACGCATTGCAGCAACCATCACTGGCTGGTGATGCCGTTTATTAACCGTGGATTATATAAGTGTGCGGGGTTCGGACGGCCTGTCCAGGACAGTTTTCTCGGCCCCGCAATGGATACAGGCAGGTTGCAAGTCGCATGCCGGGCACATGGCGCGGCCGGGCTGCCGCCTCTGGGGCGGAAGGTGGACAACATGGCCCGCAAGCGGCGCAATCGGGAGAGGCTGGGGGGAAGACGAGGGAAGCGGGGAGGCGCGGCAGCGGCCGGAGCAGGGCGCTCCGGCGCATGGTCCGCCGGGGGCGGCCCCGGCGGTAACTGGCGCGTCAGGCGCCTTTGCCGACCGCGATCTGGTTGAAGCGGCCTTCGCGGAAATCCGCCAGCGTCTGATAGATCTGCTCCTGGGTGTTCATCACGAACGGCCCATATTGCACGATCGGCTCGCCCAGCGGCCGGCCCGCGATCAGCAGGAAGCGCGCATCGGCGCTGGCGCTGACCGTCACGCCGTCCGCGCCTGCCGGGTTGTCCAGCACGCCCATGCGCTGCGCTTCCAGCACGGCCGCGTTGTCTCCCGCGCCGACCGCGATCTCGCCGCGGTAGACGTACAGGAAGGCGTTATGCCCGGCCGGCAGCACCTGGGAGAAGCGCTGCCCGGCGGGCAGCGTCACGTCCAGGTAGAGCGGTTCCGTGACCGGACGCGTCACCGCACCTGCCACGCCGTGCGAAGCCCCTGCCAGCACCCGTACCGTGGCGCCATCCGGCAGTGCCACGGTGGGCACGGCGGCGGCTGGCAGATCGCGGTACCACGGCGCCGTCATCTTGTCGGCGGCGGGCAGGTTCAGCCACAGCTGGAAGCCTTCCATGCGGCCGTCCTCCTGCTCGGGCATCTCCGAATGCACCACGCCGGCGCCGGCCACCATCCACTGGGCACCGCCGTTTTCCAGCAGGCCCTCGTTGCCGGCGCTGTCGCGATGGCGCATGCGGCCGGCCAGCATATAGGTGATGGTTTCGAAGCCGCGATGCGGGTGATCGGGGAAGCCGCCGATGTAGTCGTCGCGGCTATCGGTGCCGAAGGCGTCCAGCATCAGGAACGGGTCCAGCCGGCGCTGCAGGTTCTGCGTGAGCACGCGCGTGAGTTTGACGCCGGCGCCATCCGAGGTGGCGATGCCCCGCACCACGCGGTCGACCGCGCGCGAGCGCTGCACGGTCTCCACGGCGGTGGCCGGGACGATGGGGGCGGTAGTGCGTTGTTCCATGATGAATCTCCTGTTGGCGGGGCTGGCGGCAATGGTGCCCGAGCCCGTTGGCTACCCTCCCAATTTAAGGGTTTGGGCCAAAACCGGTAGAGGGCATCCGGACAACAGATTGTTCTGCCAATGGCACGATCGGAGGTCATTGGTAGATCAATTCTGGAACAGCGCGAGCCTCGCGGAGATATTGGACGAAGGCTGATAAACGCGGGCAGAAAGCGGTGTGGAAACGAGATGATGACAAGATCGGTGTAAATGGGTATAATAGCGCTCTCGTTGTCATCCGATGCCGCGTAATTATCTCGGGTTGGCAGGGTCCGGGCAAGCGTCTTAACCAGCTTGCAACCCGCCCAAGCCACCCGTGTGCGGCACCGGCCGATTGATCCGGCGGCGCGTCGGAACCACCAAATTTGCGCTGCCACTGGCCTCCCGTTTCTGCACCTTGCAGCGGGTTGCGCCGCTCCAGGGATCCCAGCCTTCACTGGCATGGCGTCCCGTCAATTGGGTTTCCCGCCTCCGCGCGTGGAACCCGGCGCCCGTCCACCGGCTCATCTGCCGGTCATGGCGGGCAAGGCAATCTAGTCAGGGCCGGCGGCCCCCATTGCACCCGCCCGTGCCCATTTGTTCGTCCGTCAATCCGGATGTGGCTCTTCATGCCCACATGCGGCATGCGGAGAGAGGGGAATATGTCCAAGCAATCCAAGCAGGCACTGGCCTGGGGATGTTTCGCGCTCGCCGCGCTGGCCGGTCTGGTCGCGTGGATCGGTGTCGACGTCATCCGGCAGTACGAGGACCGCCTGTGGTACGACGCGGCCGACCACCTGCGCCTGGTGGCGTGGTCGATGGCGCTGGCCCTGGCCACCGGGATTCCGGCCGGCATCGGCCTGAGCCGGCCCTGCATGCGACGCTGGGCCGATCGCCTGATGCAAGTCTTCAATATCGGCAACACCGTGCCGTCGCTGGCAGTGCTGGCGCTTGCCCTGGCTGTGCTCGGCATTGGCGAGCGGCCCGCCATCCTGGCGCTCTGGCTGGCCTCGCTGCTGCCGATCGTGCGCAATACCTGCGAGGGTCTGCGCGGCGTGTCGCCGGCATTGACCGAGGCCGCGCGCGGCCTTGGCATGACCTCGATGCAGCGCCTGTTCCGGGTCGAATTGCCCAATGCGCTGCCGGTGATCCTGGCGGGCGTGCGTATCAGCCTGGTGATCAATGTCGGGACGGTGCCGCTGTCCTTCCTGATCGGCGCCAACAGCCTGGGCGAACTGATCTTCCCCGGCATCTACCTGAACAATCAGCCTTTGCTGCTGCTGGGCGCCGCGGCCACCGCGCTGCTGGCGCTTGCCCTCGACGGCCTGTTCGCCGCCGCCGGCTACTGCTACCTGCGCCGCCGCGGGCTGGCGCGCTGATGCGCGCACCGAACATGAAGGAGAACCCGATGCATTTCATCACAAGCGCGCTGGCCCGCGCGGCCCGCGGCCAGGCACGCATGCTGGCAAGTCTCGCCGTGCTCGCCGCACTGGCAGCCCTGGCGCTGCCGGCGCATGCCGATCCCGTTCGTGTAGGCGGCAAGAACTTCACCGAGCAGCTGATCCTGTCGTCGATGACGTCCCAGTACCTGCAGGCCAAAGGCCTTGCCACCGAGCTGACTTCCGGCCTGGGCAGCACGCTGATGCGCCAGGCCATGGAAAGCGGCCAGCTCGACGTGGTGTGGGATTACACCGGCACGGCGCTGATCGTGTTCAACAAGGTCGAGGAAAAGCTCGAAGCCAGGGAAAGCTACGAGCGCGTCAGGACGCTGGACGCCGCCCGCGGCCTGATGTGGCTCGACGCCTCGGGCATCAACAACACCTATGCGCTGGCGATGCCGCGCAAGCGCGCCGAAGCCGCCGGCGTGACCACGCTGTCGGCCTTCGCCGGGAAGATGCAGGCCGCCGCGGAAGGCACCGCGCATCCGTTCGCGGTCGACATGGAATTCGCCGCGCGCCCCGACGGCCTGGAGCCGCTCAAGACGCTCTACAAGCTGCCGTTCTCGCGGCGTGACGTGATCCAGCTCGATCCCGGCCTGGTCTATACGGCGCTGAAGAACGACCAGGTGGAGCTCGGCCTGGTGTACACCACCGATGGCCGCGTCAAGGGCTTCGACCTCGTGCTGCTGGAGGACGACCAGCACTTCTTCCCCGCATACAACGCCGTGCCCGTTGTGCGCAAGGCGACGCTGGACAAGCATCCCGAGATCGCGGGCCTGCTCAATGCGCTGTCGGCCAAGCTCGACAACGAGGCCATGACCGAGATGAACTACAAGGTCGATATCGGCCAGCAGCCGGTCGACAAGGTGGCGCAGGAATTCCTGCGCGGCCACGGCCTGATCTGAGGAGGGTCGCATGGAATTGCTGACTTACCTTCAACATAGCTGGCCAACATTGCTCAAGCTAACCGGACAGCATCTGGCGCTGGTGGGCTCCGCGGTGGGGCTGGCTATCGTGGTGGGCGTGCCGCTGGGCATCCTGTGCGCGCGCTTCCGCTTCCTCGCCACGCCGCTGCTGACGCTGGCCACCATCGTGCTGACCCTGCCGTCGATCGCGCTGTTCGGCCTGATGATCCCGATCTTCGCCCGCTTCGGCCACGCGCTCGGCTATGTGCCGGCGGTGACTGCGGTGTTTCTCTATTCGCTGCTGCCGATCATGCGCAATACCTGCGTGGCGCTTGCCAACGTCGACGACGGCATCCAGGAAGCCGGCCGCGGCATCGGCATGACCACCTGGCAGCGCATGCGGCTGGTGGACCTGCCGCTGGCCGTGCCCGTCATCCTCGGCGGCGTGCGTACCGCCGTGGTGATGAACATCGGCGTGGCCACCATCGCCGCCATCATCGGCGCGGGTGGCCTTGGGGTGCTGATCCTGCAAGCGATCAGCCAGAGCAACATGAGCAAGCTGGCGATCGGCGCGGTGCTGGTCAGCGTGCTCGCCATCGTGGCCGATGCCTGCCTGCAGTGGTTGCAGCGGGCGCTGACACCGAAAGGAATTCGCTGAACATGATTGAACTCGAACAACTCACCAAGACCTTCAGGCAAAAGGATGGCGCGGAAGTACGCGCCGTCGATGCCGTTTCGCTCACGGTGCCCAAGGGCGAGATTTGCGTCTTCCTCGGTCCCTCTGGCTGCGGCAAGACCACCACGCTSAARATGATCAACCGCCTGATCCAGCCCAGCTCCGGCCGCGTCCTGATCGACGGCGAGGACACCACCCGCGTGGACGAAGTCACGCTGCGCCGCAAGATCGGCTACGTGATCCAGCAGATCGGCCTGTTCCCGAACATGACCATCGAGGAGAACATCATGGTCGTGCCGCGCCTGCTGGGCTGGGACAAGAAGCGCTGCCGCGAGCGCGCGCGCGAACTGATGTCGATGGTRCAACTCGATCCCGACAAGATGCTCACGCGCTATCCGCGGGAATTGTCGGGCGGCCAGCAGCAGCGCATCGGCGTGATCCGCGCGCTCGCGGCGGATGCGCCCGTGTTGCTGATGGACGAACCCTTCGGCGCCGTCGACCCGATCAATCGCGAGAGCATCCAGAACGAGTTCTTCCAGATGCAGCGCCAGCTCGGCAAGACCGTGATCATGGTTTCGCACGACATCGACGAGGCCATCAAGCTGGGCGACCGCGTGGCCGTATTCCGCGGCGGCAAGCTGGTGCAATTCGACCATCCCGACGCACTGCTGGCGCGTCCGGCCGACGATTTCGTGCAGGCCTTCATCGGCCACGACAATACGCTCAAGCGCCTGTTGCTGGTGCGCGCCGGCGATGCCGCCACCATGGCGCAGACCTGCAGCCCGGACATGCCGCTGGCGCAGGCTTTCGGCATCATGGACGACGCCGATGTGCGCCACCTGCCGGTGGTGGACGAGACGCAGCGCGCGCTGGGCTACGTCACGCGGCGCGACGCGCGCACGGGGCAAGGGGTGTGCGCGAATGCGATGCGGCCGTTCATGGCGACCGCCGCGTTCGACGAGCACCTGCGCATCGTGCTTTCGCGCATGTACCAGCACAACACGAGCTGGCTGCCGGTGGTGGATGCCGATGGTGTCTATCTTGGCGAAGTCACGCAGGAATCGATTGCCGACTATCTCAGCTCGGGCCGCTCTCGCGGTAACGCGCCGGTGATCCAGCCGCCGCAGTCGCCGGCCGCGATCGAGCGTATTGCAGCGTAGGCAACGCGTGCCGCGCGAAATGGAAAAGGGCCGGGATTACCGGCCCTTTTTTACGGCTGTGCGTAATGTCAGTCGCGCGCCAGTTGTCCGTCAGTGAGACGCCACGCCTTCAACGGGTTGCCGTCCTGCAGCGCCGGCGGCAGCAGTTCCGCAGGCACGTTCTGATAGCACACGGGGCGCAGGAAGCGCTCGATCGCGGAAGCGCCGACCGAGGTGGCGCGCGTATCCGACGTGGCGGGGAAGGGGCCGCCATGCACCATCGCATAGGACACTTCCACCCCGGTCGGATAGCCATTGAACAGCACGCGCCCAGCCTTGCGCTCCAGCACCGTCAGCAGGCTGCCGGCGTCGGCGCGGTCACCCGCATCCGCTTGCACGGTGGCGGTAAGCTGGCCTTCGAGCCGGCGTGCCACCGCCAGCATTTCCTCGTGGTCGCGGCACACGACCAGTACCGAGGACGGGCCAAATACTTCGGCTTCCATGCGATGGTCTGCGAGGAAGCGTTCAGCCGTGGTTTCGAACAGCGCAGGGCGGGCCTGGTTGGGGCCGCTCGCTGGCTTGCCGCTGCCGATGCGGCGCAGTCCTTCGATGTCGCCGAGCTGGGCCACGCCGTTGTCGTAAGCCTGGCAGATGCCGGGCGTCAGCATGGTGGCGGCGGCTTTCTCCGCCAGCGCCGCAATCGCGCCCTGGCGGAACCCATCCAGCGCCGGGCTTTCCACGGCCAGCAACAGGCCGGGGTTGGTGCAGAACTGGCCCACGCCCATCACCAGCGAATCCACCAGGTTGCGCGCGATCTCCGCGCCGCGGGCGGCCAGCGCCGCCGGCAGCAGGAACACCGGGTTGATGCTGCTCATCTCCGCATAGACGGGGATCGGCTGGGGCCGGCTGTTGGCCGTCTGCACCAGCGCCAGGCCGCCGCTGCGCGAGCCGGTAAAGCCCACTGCCTGGATCGAAGGATGCGCCACCAGGGCCGTACCGACGGCAACGCCCGCGCCGACCAGCAGCGAGAACACGCCTTCGGGCAGCCCGGTGTCCGCCACGGCCTTCTGGATCACGCGGCCGACCAGCTCGGAGGTGCCGAGGTGGGCCGAATGCGCTTTCACGATGACCGGGCAGCCCGCAGCCAGCGCCGACGCGGTATCGCCGCCCGCCACCGAGAACGCCAGCGGGAAGTTGCTGGCGCCGAATACCGCTACCGGCCCGATAGCGATCTTCTGCAGGCGCAGGTCGGGGCGCGGCGGCGTGCGCTCCGGCAGGGCGGAGTCGAGCGTGGCGGATTGCCAGCGGCCATCGCGCAGCACGCTCGCGAACAGGCGCAACTGGCCGGCGGTGCGTGCGCGTTCGCCCTGCAGGCGCGCGATCGGCAGCGCGCTTTCGGCGTGGGCGCGCTCGATCAGCGTGTCGCCCAGGGCTTCCAGGCCGTTGGCGATGGACTCCAGGAACCGCGCGCGGGTTTCCGGCGAGGTGTTCCGGTAAGTGTCGAACGCGGCTTCGGCCAGCACGCAGGCGCGCTCGGCCTCGGCGGCGCCGCCGCCATGGAATTCCGGTGCGAGCGTTTCCCCCGTGGCCGGGTTGGTGGCATGGAGGATCTTGGTGGTGCCGCGCACTGCGCTGGCGCCGATCAGCATTTCGCCGGTGATGGTCATGAGCGTTTCCTGCTTTTCAACTGCGATCAAGGATCAAGAGGGTGCCCGCGCGGCAGCGCGAGCGGGACTTCCGGGTTGTCTTGCGAGTGGCTCGCATCGATTCGAGGCACTGGCTGGCGCGACAGACGGTAGTTGCGCGGGCGCGCCCATGTGGCTCTGTGCGAACACTGCGGGGCCAGCGAGCAGCGCCAGGATCTCATCGGTTTTATTGTAAGACATCCTACAACATACAATGCGTTACTAGCAAGCAGGAAAACCCCGATTCCGTCGGGGTTCTCCAGACCACCAGTCTTTAGCTTGCTTCCACCGCCGCCGACGCCTTGCGCAGCCGCTCGCGGCTGTTGGTCAGGTGCATGCGCATGGCGGCCTTGGCGCCTTCGGGGTCGCGCCGCTCGATGGCATCGTAGATATTCTCGTGCTCGATATTGACGCGCTCGAGATATTGCTCGCGCTCCTGCGCGCTGACGTGCAGCCGGCTGCGCGGGATCACCATGGTGCCGAGATGCCCCATGATGTCGGTGAAGTAGCGATTGCCGGTAGCGCGCGCAATGACGAGGTGAAACTCGAAGTCAGCCCCCACCGAATCCTCGCCGCCGGCCGCCGTGCGCTTGAGTTCGTCGAGCGCACGGCGCATTGCCGCCAGCTGCTCGTCGCTGCGCCGGGACGCCGCCAGGCTGGCGGCCTCGGCTTCCAGGCTGACGCGGAATTCCAGCATGGCCAGCACGTCCATGGCGGTCCCCATGGTGGCGGGGTCGATGCGGAAGGGCGAGCCGTTCTCGGTACTGCGCGCCAGCACGAAGGTGCCGATGCCGTGGCGGGTCTCGACCAGGCCGCTGGCTTGCAGCCGCGACAGCGCTTCGYGCACCACGGTGCGGCTGACGCCGAGCGCGGCCATGATCTCGGATTCGGTCGGCAGCTTGTCGCCCGGCTTGAGCAGGCCTTGCTGGATGCGCTCGCTCAGGTTGCTCACCGCCTCTTCGGCAAGCGTGCGGCCGCGGCGCCGCAGCGGGGTGGTGGAGGCAAACATCGGGTTTGACATGATAGTGGGCAGGGGGCTTGACCGGATCTCGATGGGCTCATTATACTGCGTCGTAAGTTATATGACGACCGATAACAGGTGTCTCGTGCCTCGAATTCAATTCCAGGCCCGGCCAGCACCGACGAACTGGTACCCGGCAGCAACCGGGCAGCCAGACCGAGACAACCCGTAAGAGCCGCAGCCGCCAGGCCGTGCCTGCTCTTTCCGCCGGAATTCCACATGATCCAGACATCCATCTCCGCTACCCGCGCCGCGCCAGTCGCAGGCACGCCCGTCGTCACCGAACTCACCGTGGTGCCGGTAGCCGGCCACGACAGCATGCTGATGAACCTGTCGGGTGCCCACGGTCCGTTCTTCACCCGCAATATCGTCATCCTCAAAGACAGCGCGGGGAATACCGGCGTTGGCGAAGTGCCGGGCGGCGAAGCGATCCGCCAGACCCTGGAGGATGCGCGGGAACTCATCGTGGGGCAATCGATCGGCAATCACCAGGCCTTGCTCAATCGCGTACGCAGCGCCTTTGCCAGCCGCGATGCGGGCGGGCGCGGCCTGCAGACCTTCGACCTGCGCATCACCATCCATGCCGTCACCGCGCTGGAAGCGGCCCTGCTGGACCTGCTCGGCAAGCACCTCGGCGTGCCGGTAGCGGCCCTGCTTGGCGAGGGCCAGCAACGCGATGCGGTGGAGATGCTGGGCTACCTGTTCTATATCGGCGACCGCAACCGCACCACGCTCGGCTATCGCAGCGAACCGGAGGCGGACAACGAGTGGTTCCGCTTGCGCAACGAGGCGGCTATGAGCGCCGAAGGCGTGGTACGACTGGCTGAGGCCGCCTATGCGCGCTACGGCTTCAACGACTTCAAGCTCAAGGGCGGCGTGCTGCGCGGCGATGAAGAGATGGAAGCCATCCTGGCGCTCGCCGAACGCTTCCCCATGGCGCGTATCACGCTGGACCCCAACGGCGCGTGGTCGCTGGCCGAAGCCGTGCGCCTGTGCCGCGACAAGCATGGCGTACTGGCCTATGCCGAAGATCCGTGCGGCGCGGAGGATGGTTTTTCGGGCCGCGAGGTCATGGCCGAGTTCCGCACCGCCACCGGTCTGCCCACCGCCACAAACATGGTTGCGACCGACTGGCGCCAGATGGGCCACGCAGTGCGCCTGCAGTCGGTCGATATCCCGTTGGCCGATCCGCATTTCTGGACCATGCAGGGCTCGGTGCGGGTCGCGCAGATGTGCGCCGAATGGGGCCTGACCTGGGGCTCGCACTCCAACAACCATTTCGATATTTCGCTGGCCATGTTCACCCATGTGGCCGCTGCCGCGCCGGGCCGCGTCACCGCGATCGATACGCACTGGATCTGGCAGGACGGCGAGCGCCTGACCAAAGCGCCGCTGAAGATCGAGAACGGCAAGGTAGCCGTGCCGAGCCAGCCGGGCCTSGGCGTCGAACTCGATATGGAGCAGGTGGCGCTGGCGCACGAGCGCTACAAGAACATGGGACTGGGCGCGCGCGACGATGCGGCTGCCATGCAATTCCTGATCCCGGGTTGGACCTTCAACAATAGGGCGCCGTGCATGGTCCGGTGAGCGCGCACCATCCGGACACAAGAAATACCACTCAAAAGCGAGGAGACAACGATGTTCAAGACTGACGACCGGTCCCGCATGACCGGCACCACAGCTGCGCCCACGTACCGCGTGCTGCGCCGGTTGACCACCGCCATGATCGCAGCCGTGACGGTGCTGGCGGCCGCCGGCACCGCCGTCGCATCGACGGCATGGCCCCAGAAGGCCGTCTCGGTCGTGGTGCCGTTCCCGGCCGGGGGCTCCACCGACACCATCGCGCGCATGCTGGCGGTGCCGCTCAATGAGAAGCTGGGCCAGCCCTTCGTGGTGGACAACCGCCCGGGCGCCACCGGGGCCATCGGCGCGACCATGGTCAAGCGCGCGCCCGCGGATGGCTACACCTTGCTGGTAGCGTCGATCGGCGTCTACGCGGTGAACCCCTTCCTGCAGAAGAATCTTGGCTACGACCCGGCCAAGGACTTCGACCTGTTGACGGTTGCCGTGCGTGCGCCCAATGTGCTGGTCACCAAGCCCGATTTCCCGGCGAAGAACCTGCAGGAACTGGTTGCGTACATGAAGAAGAATCCTGGCAAGGTCGCATTTGCCAGTTCCGGAGCCGGCTCGTCCGACCACCTGACGGCCGCGTTGTTCTGGCAGAAATCCGGTACCGACGGACTCCATGTTCCCTATAAGGGCGGGGCGCCGGCCATCTCCGACCTGCTTGCCGGACAGGTGGATGTCTCGTTCCAGAACGTGAACGCGGTGCTCCAGCATATTCGCAGCGGCAAGCTGAAGGCGCTGGCGGTGACTGGCGACAAGCGCTCGTCCGTGTTGCCGAACGTGCCCACCATGGCGGAGAGCGGCGTGAAGGACGTCGATGTGTATTCGTGGCAAGGCGTGGCGGCGCCGCGCGGGCTGCCGAAGGACGTCAAGGCCAAGCTGCATGCCGCCCTGGTCGGCGCGCTCAATGAGCCCCAGATGCGGCAGAAACTGGCCGAGAACGGTTTCGAGGTGGTCGCCAACACGCCCGAGCAGTTCGAACAATTCGAGAAGCAGGAACTCCAGCGCTGGAAGGCCGTGATCGAAGCCGGCAAGATCAGCATCGACTAGGTTCGCGGTATCGGCGCAAGCGTTGCTCTTTGCCCCGCCTGTCTGCGGGGTGTTTTCATTTGCGGAGCGGATTCGGACGCGGGCGCGCGCAACCTGATAGGCTTGGGCCACGCGCGCTTTGCGCTGCCCCGCCGCTGGCGCCCCCCATGATCCGGTTCTGCAAATCGCCGCCCTGCCTGCTGATCGAGACAGAGTCCCGGTGGCTGATTCCGCGTGGGTTCGACGGCTTCGCGCCGGGGCCGCTGATCCTGGTGCGGCCTGGCGTCAGCCATGCGCTGATCGAGCATGAGAAGGTGCACGTGCGGCAGTTCTGGCGCTCGGGGGGACTGATGGGCGTGTTCTACCTGCTCAGCCCGCGCTGGCGCCTGCGTTTCGAGCTGGAGGCCTATCGCGAGCAGCTCAGGCACTGCGAGCCCGGCGCCGCGCATTATTTCGCGCGGATGCTGGCGCGGCACTATCGGCTGGATATATCGCAGGAGGAGGCGTACCGCTTGTTGACGGAGCCCGGCGAACCGGAGTGACCGTTTGCCGTTTCGCTCAATCGGGATGGCTGCATTCGCGAGCGGAAAATCTGGCGGAAGCGGTGAGATTCGAACTCACGGATGGGTCACCCCATCGGCAGTTTTCAAGACTGCTGCCTTAAACCACTCGGCCACGCTTCCGGTAAGAAAGTGCAGTCATTGTAGCGCGAACAGGGGGAGGTTCCCGCTCGTGCTTCATGCTGCATTGACGCTGGCGCAACGGCCAGCGCCGCGCATTATAGCAAGGGCGGGGACGCTTGGTTGCGCATGTTGTGCAATGTTGTCTTGTCGGTGTCTTGTCGGTGTCTGTCGGACACGGCGGAACCTTCTTTCAGGCTCGGCGCTCCTATCATGCATGAGGGCGCGCGCCGGGGTGGCGCGTCCCCCTGTTCCATGCATTTGCAGGCAATCGAAGAGGACAACTGATGAAGGGCAAGATTCTGTTGGGCGTAGCGGCGGCCGCCGCGTTGACCGGGTTGGCGGGTTGCGCGGCGCCGGGCGGCGGCTATGGCGGCGGCTATGGCGCTCCGCCGCCGCAGGCTGGGTACCAGACGCCGCCCCCGGCGCCGGCCACGAATACCTACCAGGCGCCGGCGGGTTCGGTGTTTCATGGCCGGGTCGAGTCGATCGAGCCGGTGACCACCCAGAAGAACAGTTCGGGCGTGCTCGGCACGGTCATCGGCGGCGTCGCCGGTGGCCTGCTGGGGCACCAGGTCGGCGGGGGTACCGGCAATACCATTGCGACCATCGGCGGTGCGGTAGCGGGTGGCTTGGCGGGCAACCAGATCGAGAAGCGCGCCGGCAGCAGCACCGAGACCGTCTATCGCGTCAATGTGCGGTTAGACGATGGCCGTCTGGCCACGGTGACGCAGCGCGATGTCAGTAGCTTGCGCATCGGTTCCCGTGCGCAGGTCGCCAACGACATGGCGATGCCGTATTGACCGGGACGCGGGTATCGCGTCAAGCATTTCGACAGGAAAACGGCCACCCTCGGGTGGCCGTTTTCCTGTCTGCTGCAAGGCGTCTGGCGTCACCCCTTCAGGAACATCTCCTGCAGGTCGTTCAGGAAACGCCGGCCGAGTTCGGTGGGCTTGATGGTGGCGAGATCGGCTTCGAGCAGGCCCTTTTTCTCGGCCGCGGCCAGTTCGCGGCTGATGGTGTGCAGCGGCAGCCCGGTGTGGTCGAAGAACGTGCTGGCCGGCACGCCGTCGGTAAGGCGCAGCGCGTTCAGCATGAACTCGAAGGGCAGGTCGGACGCGCCGACGTCGTGCTGCTCTTGCACGGCATTGCCGGCCATGGACTGTGCCATATAGGTGGCCGGATGCTTGTGGCGCATCTGGCGCAGTACCCGGTGCGGGAAGGAGAGCTTGCCGTGCGCGCCGGCCCCGATGCCGAGGTAGTCGCCGAAGCGCCAGTAGTTCAGGTTGTGGCGCGCTTCGCGATGCGGCTTGCCGTAGGCCGAGGTTTCATAGTGCCGGTAGCCGGCCTGGGCGGTGCGCGCTTCGACCAGGTCCTGCATTTCGTAGGCGCTGTCGTCGTCGGGCAGGGCCGGGGGGAATTTGGCGAACAGCGTATTCGGCTCCAGCGTCAGATGGTAGAGCGACAGGTGCGTGGTGTTGAACGACAGCGCCGTTTCCAGGTCCTGCGCGCAATCCGCCAGGGTCTGGCCTGGCAGCGCGTACATCAGGTCGAGATTGACGTTGTCGAAATTGTCCAGCGCGATGCCGATCGCGGCGCGCGCTTCGTCGCCGCCGTGGATGCGGCCGAGCGCGGCGAGATGGCGGTCGTTGAAGCTCTGGATGCCGATCGACAGGCGGTTGATGCCGCTGGCCCGATAGCTGGCGAAACGCTCCGCCTCGAAGGTGCCGGGGTTGGCCTCCATGGTGATCTCGGCGTCGGCGTCGAGCGGCAAGAGCGCGCGAATGTCCGAGAGCAGCCGGTCCATGCCGGCGGCAGACAGCAGGCTGGGCGTGCCACCGCCGATAAAGACCGTGTGCACGGGGCGGCCCCATACCAGGGGCAGCGATTGCTCCAGGTCGGCGCGCAGCGCATCCAGGTAGGCATCTTCCGGAATGTCGTGGCTGTCCGCCGCGCCGGGCACCGCATGCGAGTTGAAGTCGCAGTACGGACACTTGCGCACGCACCAGGGGATATGCACATAGAGCGACAGCGGCGGCGAGGCGGGCAGGGAGATCTGGCCCGGCTGCAGCCACAGCGACTTGGTATCGGCAGGGGTGGTGCCGGTCGACGCGACGGGAACGATCGGGATCATGGGCAGCCGGGCGTGATGCCGTCCGCCTGCAGGCGTTCGGTCAGCGCCTTGAGCGCCAGCGCGCGATGGCTGATCGCATTCTTTTCCGCGGGGCTCAGTTCGGCCGCTGTCTTGCCCAGCTGGGGCAGCATGAAGTGCGGATCGTAGCCAAAGCCGGCGTTGCCGCGCGGTGCGTCGACCACCTCGCCGGACCATACGCCTTCGGCGATGACGGGGCGCGGATCCTCGGCATGGCGCACCAGCACCAGCACGCAGTAGTAGTAGGCACGGCGGTTCAGCTTGCCGGCGAGTTGCGAGATGAGGTGCGCATTGTTGGCGGCGTCGGATTTCGGCTTGCCTACCAGTTGCGCGTAACGCGCGGAGTAGACGCCCGGCGCGCCATCCAACGCGTCGACGCAGATGCCGGAATCGTCGGCCAGCGCGGGCAGGCTGGACAGGCGGCTGGCGTGGCGCGCTTTGGTAAGGGCGTTTTCGACGAAGGTGGCGAAGGGTTCCTCGGCCTCGTCGATGCCGAGTTGTCCCTGCGGTATCACCTCGAATCCGAGCGGCGCCAGCAGCGCGCCAAACTCGCCGAGCTTGCCGGGGTTGTTGGAGGCGAGGACCAGGCGTTGCATGGCGTTCACCGYATCAGGCCAGGCCGAGCGCACGGCGCTGGTGCGCCACCAGTTCAGCGATGCCCTGCTCGGCAATACGGGTCATCGCATCGAGGTCGGCGCGGCTGAACGGCACGCCTTCGGCCGTGCCTTGCACTTCGACGAAGCCGCCGCTGCCGGTCATCACCACGTTCATGTCGGTGTCGCAATTGCTGTCTTCGGCATAGTCCAGGTCGAGCACGGCCACGCCGTCCACCATGCCTACCGAGACGGCGGCGACGAAATCGCGGATCGGGCTGGTCTTGAGCTGGCCGTCCCGCAGCATCGCGGAAATGGCGTCATGGGCGGCCACGAAGGCGCCGGTGATGGCTGCGGTGCGGGTGCCGCCGTCGGCCTGCAGCACGTCGCAGTCCAGGTGGATGGTGTACTCGCCCAGCGCGGACAGGTCGAACACCGAGCGCATGGCGCGGCCGATCAGGCGCTGGATTTCCTGGGTGCGCCCGGTCTGCTTGCCGCGGGCGGCCTCACGGTCGGAGCGCGTATGGGTGGCGCGCGGCAGCATGCCGTACTCGGCGGTGACCCAGCCTTCGCCACTGCCCTTCTTGTGCGGCGGCACCTTGGCCAGCACGCTGGCGGTGCACAGCACCTTGGTATCGCCAAAGGCACTCAGGACGGAGCCTTCGGCGTGGCGGGTGTAGTGTCGGGTCAGGGTGATAGGGCGCAGCGCATCGGCTGCGCGTCCGCTCGGTCGCATGTGTGGGTTTTCTCGGGAATCGGTTCAGGACACGGATTTTAACGCCGCGGGGCTGCGCGTGCCCATCCGGCTTCGATTCGGCCCTCGGCGAACCGCAAATTCCCGCGCCATTGCGGCGCGGGCGGTACTTCCGTCCGGTATGGGCGGCAGGTTTCGCAGGCCGCCCGGAACGCTTAACGCATGAAGTTGCTCGTCTTGTCGATCGCTGCGCGGATCTCGGCGATGGAGCGTTCGATTTCCTCCTCTGACAGCAGGTCGGTGTCGCCGCCGTTGTTCTCGAGGATGGAGGTGGTAAAGGTGTTGAGCGGCAGGGTCTCGGTGGCGACCGAGTCCTCGTTGGAAAGGTGTGCGTCGAGTTCCCACATCATGGCGATCGCGGTGGTGTTGTCGGCGCCGTCGCCCGCATTGTGCAGCGCTTGTTCGATCAGGTCGGGGATGGCGTGCACCACCGACAGGTGGGTCACTTTGTCAACCAGGAGCTGTTCTTCAATGCTGCCCCAGAGCCCGTCCGAGCATAGCAGCGCGACGTCGCCGGGCTCCAGCCGCAGCGGGCCGCCGATGTCGATCAGCGGCAGGTTGGGGGAGCCGAGGCAGTTGTACAGCTTGTTGCGCTCGGGGTGGTTTGCCACCTGCATCGGCAGCACGCGTTCCTGCTGCAGCAGGTTTTCGATCTTGGAGTGGTCGCGCGTGCGGGTCAGCAGGGCGCCCTTGCGCACCAGGTACAGCCGTGAGTCGCCGGCGTGGGCCCAGTGGATCTGGCCATTCTGGACCAGGCAGCAGACCACGGTGGTGCGGGGGACATCGGCGCGGGGGACATCGGC
>NZ_JBFTNE010000046.1:0-58304 GCF_056397325.1 Cupriavidus sp. 05N39 | reverse complement strand
GAACCACCCCTTCCCATCCCGAACAGGACCGTGAAACGACTCCACGCCGATGATAGTGCGGATACCCGTGTGAAAGTAGGTAATCGCCAGGCTCTCCCTTGAAACCCCCCAGTACGAAAGTACTGGGGGGTTTTGCTTTTGCGGCGGCGTCAACGTTGTCGCAGAAGTCCCCCAATCAGGGTACTGGAGCCTTCCTTCCCCCATATCGTTCTGTTACCGTAGCCCCAAGCGAGGGCACAGTCCCCCGTGACGCAGTTCGATGCATCGACGCAGTTCGAAAGATTTCAAAGATCCGATGCCGGCGAGCGCGATAGCGCACCGCCGGCAGTGGCATCCAGGCGGGGGATCAATGGCGGCCAGATTTTGCCTGTCGGCACTGACCGGCGTGGTAGGTGCGCTTACTTTGGCGGGTTGCGGCACACTGGAAACGGCGTCCACCGAGCGTGCGCCGGTCGTGCAATCGGGCCCTGGGGCCATGGCTGCCGCCTCGGCGATCGATTGCGGCAGCTTTGCCACGCATATCGATCAACTCAGGCATGCCGTGCCGACGGACACGCTGGTTCCACCCGGGCCGCCGGCTCGGGACCTCGCTTCGTCGAGCGAGGAACACGCCGAAGTCGACCATGGCAGCGAGGTGGAAGAACACCCTACACTAAAGGGGCTGCCGTTGTTTTCGGCGGCTCCCTATGGGCTTAGCAAGCCAGCAGGCTGGCAGCCCTGGACCGTCAACCGAAACAAGCTTCCCACCCGTTATACCTTGACCGAAGTCGACCGACGCATGGTGTTACATGCAGAAGCCGACAGTTCGGCCTCGGGCCTGTATGTGCCGTTGGTGGGGCGCGAGCCGGGCATGCTGAACTGGACGTGGAAGACGCGCGACGTAATCCGCAGTGCCGACAATAGCCAGGCCCCGCGCGAGGACTCGCCGCTGCGCATCTTCGTCGCGTTCGATGGCGACAAGGGCAGTCTCTCGCTCAAGGATCAACTGATGTACGAGATGGCGCGGCTGACGACAGGGCGTGAGATGCCCTATGCCACGCTCATGTACATTTGGGGAGGGCGCAAGCCGGAAGGCTCCGTGCTGTCGAACCCGCACACCGAGCGCGTGCGCATGATCGTGGTGGATTCCGGTACCCGCCACACCAACGAATGGCGTTGCCATCGGCGCGACTTGCGCGCCGACTACCGCAAGGCCTTCGGGACCGATCCGGGGAAGGTAGTGGCGATCGGGCTCATGACCGATACCGACAATACCAAGAGCCGCGCTGAAAGCTGGTACGGCGACATCGCGCTGGACTGATACCCTTTCAACGTCATGACTCCGCGCCGGCGTTGCAGGCCGGCGCGGCGCTGATCTGCGTACTCAGGCAGGAGCCAGCCACTTTTCCACCAGCTTTACGAAGAAGGTCGAGCCAACAGGCAGGATCTCGTCGTTGAAGTCATAGCTCGGGTTGTGCAGCATGCACGGGCCAAGGCCATGGCCGGCTTCGCGGTGCACGCCTTCACCATTGCCGATGAACAGGTAGCACCCCGGTTTTTCAAGCAGCATGAAGGAGAAATCCTCGGCGCCCATGGTCGGCTCGATCTTGTCGTCGACGTTGTCCGCACCCACCAGTTCCCTTGCCACTTCCGCGGCAAACACCGTTTCCGCCTCGCTGTTGACGGTGGGTGGGTAGTTGCGATGAAACTCGAAATCCACGGTGCAATCGAACGCGCTTGCCACAGCCCGCGCGACTTCTTCCATGCGGCGCTCGATCAGATCAAGCACAGGCAGGGTGAAGGTGCGCACCGTGCCGCCGATCCAGGCCTCATCCGGCACGATATTGGTGGCGTCGCCGGCATGGAACTGCGTGACCGAAATCACCGCGGCATCGATCGGACGCTTGTTGCGCGTGATGATGCCTTGCAGCGCCGAGACAATTTGCGTTCCGGTGAAAACGGGATCGTTGCCATTGTGCGGCAGCGCAGCATGCGCGCCCTTGCCGTGCACGACGATGCGGAATTCGTTGCTCGACGCCATCAGTGGCCCGGCCGTGGTGCCGAAGCTGCCGGCAGGCATGCCGGGCCAGTTGTGCATGCCGAACACGGCATCGCAGGGAAAGCGCTCGAACAGGCCGTCCTTGATCATTTCGCGGGCGCCGCCGCCGCCTTCCTCGGCCGGCTGGAAAATCAGGTTGATGGTGCCGTCGAAGTTCCGGTGCTCGGCCAGATAGCGCGCTGCCCCCAGCAGCATCGCCGTATGGCCGTCGTGGCCGCAGGCGTGCATGCGTCCATCGTGCTGCGAGCGGTGGCCGAAGGTGTTGGCCTCCTGCAGCGGTAGCGCATCCATATCGGCGCGCAGGCCGATGCTGCGGCCGCTATTGCCATTGCGGATCACACCAACCAGGCCGGTGGTGCCAAGGCCGCGATGAACTTCGATGCCCCAGGCGGCGAGGTTCTGCGCCACCACGTCCGAAGTCCGTTCCTCCTTGAAGCAAAGCTCCGGGTGGGCGTGGATGTCGCGTCGGATGGTGCGGATCTCGGCTTGCGCCTGAAGAATTTCGGGGATGAGTGTCATGATGCCAGTTTGGGCGAGGGATATCCGGATCATACGACGCCTTGCGTGAAAGCGCCAAAACAGGCGCCCGGCAGGCCACAAGTGCGCGATTACGCGCGTGCGCGTGATGCACTGCGGGCAAGACAGCGCGGGGGTTTCCCCGCATTGCCCCGCAGGGTCCACTGCTGGAACAGTTCATGCTTGATGTGCCTGCCCGGCAACGTTGCCGCTGATCGCCCATCCAGCCGCACCAAAATGCGGCGCCCGGCGCGATGTGCCAACGCTGCCCTTAGTAGTTGTTTGCTACCATTTTTCCCCTGGGAGAGTTGCGCGATGTCCCTTCGCACATGCAAGAAGGCATTCGGTGCCATGGTGGTAACCGCGGCCATGAGCTTCGGTTTTGYCAGCCAGGCCCACGCGGTCGATTTCAAGCTGGCCATGAGTTCGCCCCCGACCTCGATGGATCCGCATTTCTATAACCTGTTCTCGAACATCAACGTCTCCGAGCACATGTTCGAGTGTCTCGTGAAGATGGACGCGGACAGCAAGATCATTCCCGGCCTGGCCGAGTCCTGGAAGCTGGTCAACAACCTGACCTGGGAATTCAAGATCCGCAAGGGCGTGAAGTTCCACGATGGCTCCGAGCTCACCACCGAGGACATCATCTGGTCGCTCGAGCGCCCGGCCACCATCCTGAACAGCCCCGGCAAGTTCGACGTCTACACCAAGGCGATCATCAACAAGAAGGTGATCGACAAGTACACCATCCAGCTCACCACCAACACACCGTACCCGCTGATGCTGAACGACCTGACGTCGATCTTCATCGTGCAGAAGAAGGCGACGCAGGGCCTGACCTCGGACGACTTCGCGCAGGGCAAGGGCATGATCGGCACCGGCCCCTTCAAGTTCGTCAACTATGCGCGCGACGACCGGGTGGACCTGGTGAAGAACCCTGACTACTGGGGCCCCAAGCCTGCGTGGGACAAGGTGACGCTGCGCTTCATCCCGAATCCGGCCACGCGCATGGCGGCGCTGCTGTCCGGCGACGTGCAGGCCATCGAGAACGTGCCGACGCCAGACCTGCCGCAGGTGCGCAAGGATCCCAAGCTGACGTTCTTCTCGAAGATCTCGCACCGCGTGATCTACCTGTACACCGATGACAAGAAAGACAAGTCGCCCTTTGTCACCACCAAGGAAGGTGCGCCGATGGACAAGAACCCGCTGAAGGATGCGCGCGTGCGCAATGCCATCAGCATGGCCATCAACCGGCAGGGCATCAAGGACCGCTTGATGGAAGGCCTGTCCGAACCGACCAACAACCTGGTGCCGCCCACGCTGTTCGGCTACAACCCCAACCTGAAGACGGTCAAGTACGACCCGGAAGGCGCCAAGAAGCTGCTGGCGGAGGCGGGCTATCCGAACGGCTTCGGTATTACCCTGCACACGCCTAACAATCGCTACGTCAACGACGAGAAGATTGCCCAGACCATTGCGCAGAACCTGACCCGCATCGGCATTACGACAAAGGTGGAGGGCATGCCGATGGCAACCTACTCGTCCAAGGGCATCAAGCACGAGTTCTCGTTCGGCTTGCTGGGCTGGGGYGCGCAAACCGGCGAAGTCAGCTCGCCGCTGCGCGCGCTGCTGGCTTGCGAGGATCCGAAGAAGGGCTTTGGCACGACCAACTGGGGTGAGTACTGCAATCCGAAGATGGACGTGGTACTGGAAAAGGCGCTGGCCACCGTGGATGACGGCGAGCGTTCCAAGCTGTTGCAGGAAGCTACCGCGATTGCCATCAACGATGGCGGTATCATCCCGATCCATCAGCAGGTGACGACCTGGGCTACCCAGAAGGGCATCACGTACGTGCCTCGTACCGACGAACGGACGTACGCGCACAATTTCAAGCCGCAGTGAAGTGACAAGTGAAACGCCGGGGGCGCGGCCATGACATCGTGCCCCCGGACAAGAATGCATCCGCAGGTATAAGCGGGAAGCATCCGCGGTCTGTGCGGCCGCTTCCCTACGATTCATCCCCGGACGGTAGCCGGGCCTAGCCACGAGCCGACTGCCGGTGCAGCCAGGCGGCGCCCACAGGCGCCGTGGCCTGTCATCGGCGAAGGAAAGCTTCCGAACATGCTGGTTTTTATCATTCGACGCTTGATGCAGAGCGTAGTTGTGCTCTTCGTCATGTCCTTGCTGGTCTTCCTGGGCGTCTTTGCCATCGGCAACCCGGTCGATATCCTGATCAATCCTCAGGCCGACCAGGAGGACATCAAGCGCACCATTGCCGCGCTTGGCCTGGACAAGCCACTCTGGGAACAGTACTGGATCTTCCTGCGCAATGCGTTGCACGGCGATCTGGGCACTTCTTTCGCGCACGGCACGCCGGCGCTCAAGCTGATCTTCGAGCGCATGCCGGCCACCATGGAGCTGGCCGTGTGCGCCATCCTGCTGGCCGTGCTGCTCGGCATTCCGCTCGGCTTGTGGGCGGGCCTGCGTCCCGGCGGCGTAGCCGGCAAGACCATCATGGGTGTCTCCATCCTCGGCTTTTCGCTGCCGACCTTCTGGGTCGGGCTGATGCTCATCATGGTGTTCGCGGTGCAACTGGGCTGGCTGCCGTCCAATGGGCGCGGCGAGAC
Source organism: Cupriavidus sp. 05N39 (assembly GCF_056397325.1). Lineage (NCBI taxonomy): Bacteria > Pseudomonadati > Pseudomonadota > Betaproteobacteria > Burkholderiales > Burkholderiaceae > Cupriavidus > Cupriavidus sp. 05N39. The sequence goes on along the minus strand of NZ_JBFTNE010000046.1, from coordinate 53,123 downwards.
CGCATCGCTGCTTGGCATCCCCGTCAGCTTCCTCACGATGGACGGTTTGCGCCACCTGCTGCTGCCGGCGGTGACGCTGTCGCTGCTCAATATCGCCATGGTGATCCGGCTCACGCGCGCCGGCACGCAGGAGGCGATGATGCAGGACTACGTCAAGTTCGCGCGGGCCAAGGGCCTGTCCAACTCGCGCATCGTGGGCGTGCATGTGCTCAAGAACATCATGATCCCCATCGTCACGGTGATTGCCCTGCAGTTCGGCTCGATCATCGCCTTTGCCATCGTGACCGAATCGATCTTCGCGTGGCCCGGCATGGGCAAGCTGATCATCGATTCCATCCAGTTGCTCGACCGCCCGGTCATCGTGGCCTACCTGATGGTGATCGTGACGCTGTTCATCCTGATCAACCTGCTGGTGGACATCATCTACAGCGTGCTCGATCCGCGCGTGCGTATCGCCGACAACAAGGGCTGAGCTCATGACAACCGCAATCGAAACCGAATCCGCGGCGGCACCGCTGCCGCTAGCCGAACAGACCCCGCTGCGGCGCTTCGCCAGCCAGTTCTTCTCCAGCAAGATCGCGGTGACCGGCCTGGTCCTGCTGATCGCCATCGTGCTGATCGCGCTGCTCGCGCCATGGCTGTCGCCGCAGAACCCTTATGACCTCGCCACACTGAATGTGCTCGACTCGCGCATGGCCCCTGGCGAGAAGTCCGACGACGGCATGACCTTCCTGCTTGGCTCGGACGAGCAGGGCCGGGATATTCTCTCCGCCGTGATGTACGGCCTGCGCATCAGCATCGGCGTAGGCGTTGTCAGTACGGTGATCGCGCTGCTGCTGGGCGCCACGCTGGGCCTGATCGCCGGCTTCCTCGGCGGCCGGGTCGAGGCCATCATCATGCGCGTGGCCGACCTGCAGCTGTCGTTCCCGCCCATCCTGCTGGCGCTGATCCTGCTGGCTTTCCTGCGTCCGGGCATCGGCAATATCGTGATCGCGCTGGTGGCTGTGCAGTGGGCTTATTACGCGCGCACCACGCGCAGCGCGGCGCTGGTCGAGCGGCGCAAGGAATATATCGAAGCCGCCACCTGCCTCGGGCTGTCGCCAGCGCGGATCATGTTCCGCCACCTGCTGCCCAATTGCCTGCCGCCGCTGATCGTGATCGCTGCGCTGCAGGTGGCATCGGCGATCACGCTGGAAGCCACGTTGTCCTTCCTCGGCCTGGGCGTGCCCATTACCGAGCCGTCGCTGGGCTCGCTGATCGCCAACGGCCAGCAATACATGTTGTCCGGCAAGTACTGGATCAGCTTCTTCCCGGGTATTGCGCTGGTGGTCACCATCGTGGCCATGAACCTGGTCGCCGACCAGCTGCGTGACGTACTCAATCCGCGCCTGCAAACGCAGTAACGCAGCACGACAGGAGCGAACATGAGCAAACCGACCCTAGTGGTAGAAGGTCTCAAGACCCAGTTCTTTACGCGTGGCGGTGTCGCGCGCGCCGTCGACGACGTTTCGTTCTCGGTCGGCCGCGGCGAGATCATGGGCCTGGTGGGCGAGTCCGGCTCGGGCAAGTCGATGACCGGTTACTCGATCATGGGCCTGATCGATCCGCCCGGCAAAGTGGTGGACGGCCGTATCGAGCTGACCAGCCGGGATGGCGTCACGCGCGACCTGCGCAACCTCACGCCGGCGCAGATGCGCGACGTGCGCGGCAACCGCATCGCGATGATCTTCCAGGATCCGATGATGACGCTGAACCCGGTCCTGCGCATCGATACGCAGATGATCGAAGCGGTGCTGGCGCATGAGAAGGTCGACAAGGCGGTGGCGCGCGAGCGTGCCCGCAACGCGTTGGCCCGCGTCGGCATTCCCTCGCCGGACGAGCGCTTGCGCGCCTATCCTCACCAGTTCTCCGGCGGMATGCGCCAGCGCGTGGCGATTGCCATCGCCCTGTTGAACAAGCCCGACCTGATCATCGCCGACGAGCCCACCACCGCGCTGGACGTAACCATCCAGGGCCAGATTCTCTACGAGATGCAGAAGCTGTGCCGCGAATCCGGCACCGCGCTGATCTGGATCACCCACGACCTGTCCGTGGTGGCCGGCCTGGCCGACTCCGTTTGCGTAATGTATGCCGGCAAGATTGTCGAAGCCGGCGACGTGCGCCAGGTGCTCGAGCGGCCCCAGCATCCCTATACCCATGGCCTGATCAGCTCCGCGCCTTCGCGCAATCCGCGCGGCGCGCCGCTGCGCCAGATTCCTGGCATGACGCCGTCGCTGCTGAACCTGCCGGCTGGCTGTGCTTTTCGCGAACGTTGTGCCTATGCTACCGATGTGTGCAAGACGACACCACCGCTGGATACTGCTGCGGACGGACGTCGCCTGCGCTGCTTTCATCCGGTCCTTGCAGAGCAGGAGGCCGCATGAGCGCCACCGTTGTTGATCCCGCACTCGCTGCCATGACGTCCGAACCCGTTGCAGAACCCACGCCCAGCGCACCGATTCTCGAGCTGAAAGGCGTATCCAAGCGATTCGTCAAATCGCTCGACACCGCAGCCAAGATCGCCAATGTGTTCGGCGCCGGCGCGCAGGAAGAAGTGGTGCATGCCGTGGACCGCGTCGACCTGGCCATTCGCGCCGGCGAGGTGGTCGGCCTGGTCGGCGAGTCCGGTTGCGGCAAGTCCACGCTGGGCCGCATGGCCGTGGGCCTGCATTCGCTGACGGAAGGTTCGCGGTACTGGAAGGGGGTCGATCTGGACCGCCTGCCGCCCGAGAAGAAACGAGAGAAGCAACTGGCGATCCAGATGATCTTCCAGGATCCCTATGCCTCGCTGAATCCGCGCCTGCGCGTGATGGACATCGTCGGCGAGGCGCCGGTGGTGCACGGCATGGTGCCGCGCGGCGAGCAGAAACGTTATGTGGAGGACATGCTGGTGCGGGTGGGCATGGACCCCACCGTGCTGCGCCGCTTTCCTCACCAGTTCTCGGGCGGGCAGCGTGCGCGGATCGGCATCGCGCGGGCGCTGGCGGTCAAGCCGGAATTCCTGGTGTGCGATGAGTCGGTGGCTGCACTCGATGTGTCGATCCAGGCCCAGGTGCTGAATCTCTTCATGCGCTTGCGGCAGGAGCTGAACCTGACCTATCTCTTCATCAGCCACGATCTCGGCGTGGTGAAGCACATCAGCGATCGCGTGGTGATCATGTACCTGGGGCGGGTGGTGGAGTCGGCGCCGGCGGAGGATGTGTTTGCCAGTCCGAATCATCCTTATACGCAGGCGCTGCTGGCGGAGGCTCCCAAGCTGGAGGTTGGCAAGAAGACGTTTGTGGCGATCAAGGGGGAGATTCCGTCACCGTTGCATCCGCCGCCTGGGTGTCATTTCCATCCGCGTTGCCCGCATGCGATGCCGCGTTGCCGGGAGGAGCAGCCGTTGCTCAAGGAGATTGCGCCGATGCGCTTTTCGGCTTGCCATTTGAATGATATGGCGTAGGGAGGATCGGGCTTGACTGCCTGACGTCAACGTCAGTTTCACCTCCCCTCCGGGGAGGTGGTGGCCTGCTTTTCCGTCTTGGTTTCTGTCCTGGCAAAAAGGTGGGCAAAAGAGCGCCCACATTTGGCGTGGGACGCCTTTACGTCAGCGAATCACCTGCCCCCTTGAGTTGATGATGGTCATCTCGACAAATTTCGAGCCGATGTGGCTGTCGGGGCTGAAGTTGATGATGTAGCCGCCCAGGTCGAGGCTCTTCATGCCTTCCAGTGCTGTGATCAGCTTTTCGCGGGTCAGGTCTTTGCCGGCCCGGCGCAGGCCTTCGGCGAAGGCCTTGGCGGCAATAAAGCCTTCGATGCTGGCGTAGTCGAACTCGTTGGGCTTGCCGGCCGCCTGCAGCAGGCGCAGGTATTCGCGCACCACCGGCAGCGTGGCATTGCCGGGATGGGGCATGACCTGCGAAATGATCACGCCACTGCCCTTGGGGCCGACTTCCTTGGCCAGCGCCTGGGTGCCGACAAACGAGACGTTATAGAACTGGCCATTGAAGCCGCGGCGCAGGGCTTCCTTGACGAAGGCGCCCGTGGTCCGGTATGCGTTGATCATCACCACCGCGTCGGGCTTGGATTTCATCGAGCCTTGCATGGCGTCGCCGATTTCCACGGTATTGCGCACCACGCCCTCGCGCGCGACGATCTGCACGCCGCTGTCGGGCGCCGCCTTGAGCGCGCGTTCGAGTGCTCCCAGGCCTGCCTTGCCGTAGGCATCCTCGTTGTACACCACCGCCACCCGCTTGAGGCCGGTCACGCGGATCTGGCGCAGGATGGCCGCGGCCTCTTCGTTGAAGCCCGCACGCACGTGGAAGGCGTAGCGGTTGAATGGTTCGCGCAGCGACTGGGCGCCGCTGTAGGGGGCGAAGAACGGCACCCGGGCCTGGGTTGCCAGTGGCAGCGAGGCCTCGCCGGTCTCGGTGCCCACGTAGCCGAACAGCGCGAAGACATGGTCGTCGTCGATCAGCGCGCGCGTGTTCTTGGCGGCGGATTCCGGCTCGTTGAAGTCGTCGAGGACCTTGAGTTCGATCTTGCGGCCGTAGATCCCGCCCTGCTGGTTGACGTAGTCGAAGTAAAGCCGCGCGCCGGCATTCAGCTGCTTGCCGAGCATGGCGGTCGGCCCGGTGAGCGCGGCCGACTGGCCCAGCAGGACGGTGTCGGCGCTGACGCCGCTTTCGGCGTTGGCACTGGCAATGAATGACGAGCCGATGGCGCACGCCACCAGCAGGCCGGCAATGCGCCAGCCCCTGACCCCAGAATGCACTTGCATGGTTTCCCCGTGAAAGACGGTGTTTTCTTTACCCGTGAATGCCTTGCCGGTCTGTGCCGGCGCTGCCCTGTCGCCATCTGCTGGCGCAGCGTCGGGCTATCATAATCGAATACAATCGGAGCCTAACAATTTCCCCAGCGGCGCCCGTCGGGACGACGCCGGCGTACAACACGCGAGGCCGCCAGGATGCCCGGCATGCCCGCCTCGCGTGCCTGGCCGTCCAGCCGCCCCCCGATCCCGGCCATGCCGCCCGTCCCCAATCGTTTGCCAGGAGATTCCATGGCCTCCCGCATCGTCCGTGCCGCCTGTCCGCACGATTGTCCCGATACCTGTGCCTTGCTGGTCACCGTCGAGGACGGCCGCGCCACCAAGGTGGCGGGTGATCCGGACCACCCTGGCACCCAGGGCGTGCTTTGCACCAAGGTGTCGCGCTATACGGACCGCACCTACCATCCCGACCGCCTGCTGACACCGATGAAGCGGGTCGGCCCCAAGGGCGAAGGCAAGTTCGTGCCGATTTCCTGGGACGAGGCGCTGGACACCGTGGCTACCCGCCTGTCGGCCATCGCCGGGCGGGATCCGCAGGCGATCGTGCCGTATAGCTATGCCGGCACCATGGGCCTGGTGCAGGGCGAGAGCATGGCGGCGCGTTTCTTCCACAAGCTGGGCGCCTCGCTGCTCGACCGCACCATCTGTGCCAGTGCCGGTGCAACCGCGCTGCGCTATACCTACGGCGCGAGTATCGGCATGGACATCGAGCATGTTCCCGACGCCAGGCTCATCATCATCTGGGGCGGCAACCCGATTGCCTCCAACCTGCACTTCTGGACACGCGTGCAGGAAGCCAAGCGGCGCGGCGCCACGCTGGTGGCGATTGACCCGTACCGGTCGCTGACCGCCGAAAAATGCCATCGCCATATCGCCCTCATGCCCGGCACGGACGGCGCGCTGGCGCTGGCGATCATGCATGTGCTGATGCGCGACGATCTGCTCGATCACGAGTACATCGACAGCCACACGGTGGGGTTCGAGGCACTGCGCGAGCGTGTGCGGGCCTATACGCCGGCGCATGCGGCCAAGCTGTGCGGCATCGACCCCGAGGACATCGAGTGGCTGGCCGGCCTCTACGGGCAACTGGCGGTGCGCGAGCGCCAGCCGGTGGTGATCCGGCTGAACTATGGCATGCAGCGCTCCCACGGCGGCGGCCAGGCGGTGCGCGCTGTCGCCTGCCTGCCGTCGCTGGTGGGGGCGTGGCGCCATGCGGCCGGCGGCCTGCAACTGTCCACTTCGGGCTTCTTCCCGGTGGACAACGCGGCACTGCAACGGCCGGACCTGCTGCCGGACCTGCCGGCGTTGCCGCGCACGGTCAATATGAGCACCATCGGCGATGCGCTGCTGGACGCCGGCGGCGAGAGCGGACCCAGGATCGAGGCGCTGGTGGTCTACAACAGCAACCCGGTGGCGGTGGCGCCGCAGTCGACCAAAGTGGCGGAAGGCTTCGCGCGGGAAGACCTGTTCACCGTGGTGCTGGAGCAGTTCCGCACCGATACCGCGGACTATGCCGATATCCTGCTGCCGGCCACCACCCAGCTCGAGCATGTGGACGTGCACAAAGCCTACGGGCATACGTACTTCCTCGCCAACAACCAGGCCATCGCTCCGTTGGGCGAGGCGCTCCCCAATACCGAGATCTTCCGCCGGCTGGCGCAGCGCATGGGCTTTGACGAGCCGTGCTTTGCCGACAGCGACGAAGACATTGCCGCCCAGGCCATCGTGGCGACCGACCCGCGCGCCGCCGGCATCAGCTGGGAATCCCTCAAGGCGCAGGGCTGGCAGAAGCTCAACCTGCCGGCGGCGCCGCTGGCCGAAGGCGGCTTCTTCACGGCATCGGGCAAGTGCGAGTTTTACTCGGAGGCCATGCGCCGCGACGGCCTCGATCCCTTGCCCGGCTATGTGCCGCCCTACGAGACGCCCGCCTCCGCGCCGGAACTGGCGGCGCGCTATCCGCTGGCGATGATCTCGCCGCCCGCGCGTAACTTCCTCAACAGTACTTTCGTCAATGTCGACAGCCTGCGCGCAACCGAGGGCGAGCCGCACCTGGATATCCATCCCGAGGATGCAGCGCCCCGAGGCATCGTCAACGGCGGCATGGTGCGCGCCTTTAACGACCGGGGCAGCATGATGGCGCGGGCCCGCGTGACAGACCGCGCGCGGCGCGGGCTGGTGGTGGGGCTGTCGATCTGGTGGAAAAAGCTGGCGCCGGACGGCAAGAACGCCAACGAGCTGACCAGCCAGCGGCTGACCGACCTGGGCCGTGCTCCGGTGTTCTACGATTGCCTGGTGCAGGTAGAAGCAGCAGCGCCCGCCAGGATGGCGCAGGCGGAACCGGCGGCGTCCGCACTGGCATCATGATCCGGCGGCCGGCACGCGCGCTACAGGCCCTGGCTACGCTGGGGCTTGCCGCGTTGCTGGCCGGCTGCGACACGATTGGCTATTACGCGCAGTCCATCGGCGGCCACTTCGGCGTGATGGCGGAAGCCCGGCCATTGCCGGATGCCATCGCCGCGGCGCAGGAAGCCAAGGATACGCGGCTGGCACAGCGCTTGGCGCAGGCCGGCAGCATCCGCGATTTCGCCTCGCACGAGCTGAAGCTGCCCGATAACGGCAGCTACCGGCGCTACGCCAACCTGCATCGGCAGTATGCGGTGTGGAGCGTGTTCGCTACCCCCGAGCTGTCGATGGAACTGCACAAGTGGTGCTTCCTGGTGGTGGGCTGCATCAGCTATCGCGGCTACTACGCCCAGTCCGATGCGGACAGCTATGCGGAAGGGCTGCGCAAGCAGGGGCTCGAGCCCTACGTCGCCGGCATTCCGGCCTATTCGACGCTGGGTTACTTTGACGACCCGTTGCTCAACACCTTCGTCTACCAGCCGGAAGGCGAGCTGGCCAGGCTGATCTTCCACGAACTGGCGCACCAGGTGGTCTATGTGCGCAACGACACCACCTTCAACGAGTCCTTTGCCACCGCAGTGGAAACGGCCGGCGTGGAGCGCTGGTTGGCGTTGGCGGCATCTCCCGATGCCCGCGCCAGCTATCTCCAGTACGACATGCGCCGCCAGCAATTCCGCGCCATGCTGCTGGACACGCGGGACCGGCTGGACGCGCTCTATCGCTCGCCCGTGCCCGACGAGGTCAAGCGCGCCGGCAAGGCGGAAATCTTCGCCGGCCTGCGCGCGCGCTATGCGCAGCTCAAGGAGGAGTGGGGCGGCTACACCGGCTACGACCGCTGGTTCGAGCGCCCGCTGACCAATGCGCAACTGGCCGCCGTGGCGACCTACCAGCAATGGGTGCCGGCCTTCACGGCGCTGCTGGCGCAGAGCGGCGGCGACTGGACCGCTTTCTATGCCGCGGCGCGGCGCATTGGAGACCTGCCGCGCGACGAGCGTGACGCCGCCTTGCGCCAGTTGGCGCCGCCGGCCAGCGGTGGCGATGTGCAGACCGCCGGCGAGAGCGGTGCCACGGTTGGCGCTGCGATGGGGGCGGTACGTGCCGGGGGCGCACCTGATACGCCGTCCGCGCCCGCGGCGGCCGGTCCTGTGACCGGCGCCAAGCCCTGATGCCGTGACGTCGCCGATGTCACGAAGACCGGAATCGGCGCACTAGGCGCCCGCCGGGCGCTTCATCCGGCAGGCCGACGGCAGGTTCAGGTCCCGCCCCGCCGTCACGCCGTCGAGGCGGAAGCCGTATTGCGTGCCTTCCACGCCCACCTTGACAGACTTGCCGTCCACCGGTGCAATCGTCGACACAACCTGCGGCAACAGCAACTGGTGATCGCCCTTGCGCATCAGCACATCTCCCACGGGCGACTGGTATTGCATGCCTTCGAGCGCAAATGCAACACTGGTGGGATCGTCGGATTTCGCGCGGCGGATCGCCTCGCTCAGCATTTGCACGGAGATCAGTACGCGCGGGGCGAAGTATTCGCCGGCCGGCGTCTGCTTCACCCGGGCTGCCAGCGCCGCCAGCACCGGATCGTCGCTGTTGGGCAGGTATTCGGCCACCCACGTCAGGTGCGCGTTCTTCGCCTGCGACACGGCCAGCACCGTGCCGGGCGCGCCGCCCCCGCTGTGGTTCAGGTAGTTCAGCTCATAGCCGGCGTCGCCCGCGGCCTTGATCAGCAGGCTCAAGTCCTGGCCCCAGTTTCCCGTGACCACGGTATCGGCGCCGCTTTCCTTGATCCTGCTGACATACGGCGCGAAGTCCTTGACCCTGGCCAGCGGGTGCAGCGCCTCGCCGACGAACTGCACATCGGGCCGAGCGCCGGCGATCATCTGCCGGCCCAGCGCGGCCCAGATGCGGCCCTGGGTGTAATCCTGGTTGAGCAGGTACACCTTGTGCATGCTTTTTTGCTCGCGCGCGAAATTGGCCAGCGCGCGCATCTTCATCGCCGTGTTGGCCTCGGTGGCGAAATGCCAGAAGCTGCAGCGCGCGCCCGTCAGGTCGGGGTCGAGCGAGGCGTAGTTGATGATCAGGATGCGCTGCGCGGGGTTGCGCTCGTTGTTCCGGTTGGCGGCCTCCACCAGCGCGGTCACCACCGGCGAGCCGGAGGCGCCGGTGAATACCACGCGGACGCCGGCATCGATCGCGCTTTGCAGTGCCGTCAGGCTTTCCTGCGGAGAGAGCTTGTTGTCGTAGCTGAGCAACTCGTAGTTGCGCCCCAGCACGCCGCCCTGGGCATTGGCGTCGTCGAGCGCGAACTTCAGGTTGGCCTGGAAGATCTGCCCGACATTGGCCAGCGGCCCGGATAGCTGGTCGATGAAGGCGACCTTGATGGGCGGCGCGCTGGTGGCCTGGGCCTGGGCCGGGGCTTGCGCCTGTGCCTGCAGGGGCAGGCCCGCGGCGAGCGCGAACGCGGCGGCGGCCGCGCAGCGCATGAGCACACCTGCCGCGCGCGTAGCGATCCGGGCGGCGGCGCCCGCTGCGTGCTTCAAGTCGTGGGGCATGGCTTGTCTCTCTCCTGTGGGCATTACCACGTGTCGATGAAGCGGCGCGATTCGGCGCGGCGCGTTTCGTCCAGCGGCGGTACCGAGGCCAGCCCGCGCAGCAGCCAGTGCCGGGTGTCGGCGGGGTCGATGACCGCATCGATCTCCAGGTGACTCGCCATGTTAAGGGCGCGCCCGCGCTGGTAGGCCGCTTCCACCATACGCGCAAACAGCGCTTCGCGTTCGGCCGGGTCGGCCACGGCTTCCAGTTCCTTGCGAAAGCCCAGCCGGATCGATCCCTCGATGCCCATCGCGCCRAATTCGCCGCTGGGCCACGCCGCGGTGAAGAAGGGCGCGGAGAAACTGCCGCCGGCCATGGCCTGCGCCCCCAGGCCATAGCCCTTGCGCAGCACCACGGTAAAGAAGGGCACGCGCAGCGCACCGGCGGTGACGAAGAGCCGCGAGACGTGGCGCACCGTGGCGGTCTTCTCGGCCTCCGGGCCGACCATGAAGCCGGGCGTGTCGCACAGCGAGACGATGGGCAATCCATGCGCATCGCACAACTGCATGAAGCGCGCGGCCTTGTCGGCGGCCGCGGCATCGATGGCGCCGCCCAGGTGGCGGGGGTTGTTGGCGATGCAGCCGAAAGCGCGCCCCTCGATGCGGAGCAGCGCGGTGATGATGCCGTTGCCAAAGGCGGCGCGCAACTCCAGCACGGAATCGTGATCGGCGAGCGCGGCGAGCACGCTGCGCATATCGTAGCTGCGCAGCCGGTTCTCCGGGATCAGGTGGCGCAGCGCGCGGGCGTCGCCCGCCTGCCATTCGGGCAGGTCGCGCTGGAAGTAGGAGAGGTAGCGGCGTGCCGCGTCCACGGCGGCAGTTTCGTCGTCGACCAGGACGTCGATCACGCCGTTGGGCGCTTGCACGCTCACGGGGCCAACTTCCTCGGGCGCGAATACGCCCAGGCCGCCGCCTTCGATCATGGCCGGGCCGCCCATGCCGATGGTGGCGCTGCGGGTGGCGATGATGACGTCGGCGCAGCCCAGCAGCGCGGCATTCCCTGCAAAGCAGCGGCCGGAGACGATGCCCACCAGCGGTACCTGTCCGGATAGCCGCGCGAACTGGATGAAGGACGTGCAGTCCAGTCCGGCCACCAAGGGTATGTCGGTATCGCCGGGCCGGCCGCCGCCGCCCTCGGCGAACAGCACCACCGGCAGGCGCCACTGGCGCGCCAGCGCCAGCATGCGGTCCAGCTTCTTGTGGCCGTAGAAGCCCTGCGTGCCGGCCAGCACTGTGTAGTCGTAGGCCAGCACCATGCAGCGCGCGTCGGCTGTGGGGAAACTTCCGGCATTGACGGTGCCGATGCCGGTGACGATGCCGTCGGCCGGCGTTGCGCGTTCCAGGTCTTCGACGCTGCGGCGCTGGCGCTGGGCGGCAATGGCGAGCGCGCCGTATTCGATGAATGAGTTGGCATCGCACAGTTGCGCGATGTTTTCCCGCGCGGTGCGTCCGCCCTGGCGATGGCGCTTGTCCACCGCCTGCGCGCGCGCCGCGTCCTGCGTGAGTGCCTGGCGCGCCAGGGCGTCGCGCAGGTCGGCGCGGATATGGGCCGGATCCACGGTGGCGCCCGCATCCATCGCATGGTGGCTGCCGTCGTGCGCGGACAGCGCGATCACCGGCGCGCCGGTGCGCAGCACATCGCCGGCCGCGGCCAGCACGCGCAGGACTTCTCCCGCCACCGGCGCTTCCAGTGGATGTTCCATCTTCATGGCTTCGATGATGGCGAGCGATTGCCCGCGCCGCACGATGTCGCCGGGGCACACCTGCACCGCGGCCAGCGCGCCGTCCATGGGCGCGGTGACGAGTTCGGCATCGTCCGGCAGGTCGTCCAGTTGCGCGGAGCCCGACGCCTGGACGTTCGCGGTTGCGCCTGTCGCGTGCAGCGCCGGATGGGCCTGGTCGCCGTCCCGCAACTGTGCGGCCATCGCCGGTAGCGCGGCATCAAGGTATTGGGTGTGGACGTTATTGCGCCGCACATCCTCGCGCAGCAGCAGGTCCTGCAGCAGCCTGCGGTTGGTGTCGATGCCTTCGATACGGAATTCGCACAGGGCGCGATAGGCATGGGACAGCGCGCGCTGGTAGTCGCCGCCAGGTTCATGCACGATCAGCTTGGCCAGCAGCGAGTCGAAGCGCGGGTTGACCGTCATGCCCGCATGACCGGCGCCGTCCACGCGCACGCCGGGGCCGCTGGGCGGCTCGTAGGCGTCGATGCGGCCGCTGGCGGGGCGCAACTGGCCCTGTGCGTCGAGGTGCTCGGCGTTGATGCGCAACTGCACCGCGATGCCGCGCGGCGCGGGCGGCTGCGCCAGTCCAAGCTGGGCCAGCGTCTTCCCGGCGGCGATGGCCAGCTGCGCCTGGACCAGGTCCACGCCCGTCACCACCTCGGTGACGGTGTGCTCCACCTGGAGGCGCGGGTTGGCCTCCATGAACCAGAACCCGCCGTCCGCGCCCACCAGGAATTCAAACGTGCCGATGCCACGATAAGCGCTGGCGCGCGCCAGCGTCACCGCGGCCTGCGCCAGCCGCGCGCGCATGGCATCGTCCAGCGACGGGCTGGGCGCCATCTCCACCAGCTTCTGGTGGCGCCGCTGCAGGCTGCATTCGCGCTCGCCCAGTGCGATCACGCCGCCTGCGGCATCCGCCACCACCTGGATCTCGATATGGCGGGGCGCGTGCACGATGCGCTCGACATATACGGCGCCGTTGCCGAACGCGGCCGTGGCTTCGGACACGCAGCGGGCATAAGCCTCGTCGATGTCCGCCGCGGCGTGCACCGCGCGCATGCCGCGGCCACCGCCGCCGGCCAGCGCCTTGATCATCATGCCGACATCGGCGCCTGGCGCATGCAGCGACGCGAAGAACGCGTGCGCGGCTGCCAGCGTGGTTGGGCCGGTGGAGCCCGGCACCACGGGCACATTGCACTCGCGCGCCAACGCGCGCGCCCGTGCCTTGTCGCCGAACAGGCGCAGCACATCGGGGGCGGGGCCCACGAAGGTGAGGCCGGCATCCAGGCAGGCCTGGGCGAATTCCGCGTTCTCGGACAGCAAGCCGTAGCCGGGGTGGACCAGGTCGCAGCCGCTGCGGGTGGCCGCGGCCACCACTTGCGCGATATCGAGATAGGCGCGCGGACCGGTGCCGGGCAGCGCAACGGCGCCGTCGGCCTTGCGCACGTGGAGGGCGTCGCGGTCGTCTTCGCTGTACAGGGCGACGCTCTCCAGCCCCGCGCCCGCGGCGGCGCGTGCGATGCGGATGGCGATTTCACCGCGATTGGCGATCAGTAGCTTGCGGAACGTCATGATGCGAAGGAGTTGGACAGCGCTGAATAAGGAAAGACCATGGCGGCTCAGCCAAGCTGCCCGGCCAGCGGCGCCAGGTCCTGCTTGCGCACCTTGCCCGTCGCGGTGAGCGGCAGGGCGTCGACGATATGCACCAGCGGCACCTTGTACACCGCCATATTGGCGCGGCACCACTGCACCAGCGCTGTGTTGTCGACGGTGCCGACGGCTTCGGGCTTGAGCATGACAAAGGCCACGGGCAACTGGCCACGGTCTTCATCGGCGCGCCCCACCACCGCGGAGCCGAGAATGGCCGGATGCTGGCCCAGCAGCGCCTCGATCTCGGCAGGAAAGACGCTCATGCCATTGACCTTGAGCATCTCCTTGCGCCGGCCCAGGTAATGGAGATAACCCTGCTCGTCGATGGAGCCGATGTCGCCGGTGTGGAACCAGCCGTTGCGCAGCGATTCGCGCGTGGCGTCGGGTTTGTTCCAATAGCCCTTGAGCAGGGTCGGCGTGCGCACGCACAGTTCGCCTTCGGCGCCCGGCGGCAGCAGTTCGCCGCTGTCGAAATCGCAGATCTTGAACTCGGTGCCGGGGACGGGCAGCCCGACAAAGATGGGCTGGGCCCGCAGGTCCAGGTCGTCGTCCTGCATGCCGCAGGTAAAGGTATTGCAGGTCTGCGTCTCGGTCATGCCCCAGGCGGTCTCGGCGATGACCGAGCCGGTCAGCGCCTGCCAGGCGCGGCGGTAGGGCAGGTTGAGCTTCTTGACGAAGGACGATACGCCGACATGGCGCAGCGAGCGCAACTGGTATTGCGCCGCGCGCGGATGCTCCATCACCTCGACCGCGTTGTCCACCAGCATCGAGGCATTGGTGACGCGGTAGCGCTGGACTGCCGCCATGAAGGTCTCGGGATCCCAGCGCGCCAGCAGCACCAGCGGGATGCCGAAGAAGGCGGGGAAGATCAGGCAGAGGTTTTCGCCGGCGATCCAGAACTCGGGGAAAAAGCCCAGCATGACGCTGTCGTGGGTGATGTCCAGTGAAACGGCGCCGAACGCGGCTGCCATGTCGACCATGTCGCCTTGCGTGTGGATGCAGCCCTTGGGCAGCCCGGTGGTGCCGCCGGTGTAGTTGAGCGCGGCCACCGCGTCGAGCGATGGCGCCGCCGTGGGCGCCGCGTGCGTGCACGCGGCCATGGCCGGCAGCAGGTCGATGGCGCGGTCGTCCGCTTCGCATTGGTAGCGTGGCGCCTGCACCATGGGCGGCAGCGCCAGCGTGGGCTCGGCGGGGACCATGTCGGCGAAACTGGTCACGAACAGCAGCGAGAGCGGATCCTGTGCGCCGAGCGCGGCGCGCGTTTCGCGCACCAGCGGCACCAGCTGGTCGAGTGCGATCAGGGCGCAAGGCGTGCTGTCGCTCAATGCGTGCTGCAACTCGGCGCGCTGCGATAGCGGGCTGACCGGCACGTAGACCGCGCCCAGCTTGAGGATGCCGAAGAAGACGATGTGGAACTGCGGGCAATTGGGCATCAGCACCGCCACCCGGTCGCCGGCGCCGATGCCGTGCGCCGCCAGCAGCGCGGCACAGCGGTCGCTTTGCGCATCGAGCTGGGCGTAGCTGGTTTCGTGGCCGTAGAAGATCACCGCCGGGCAGTCGGGGCGGGCGCGGCCCCAGTGCCGCAGCATCTCCGTGAGCGGCTGGCGCCCCAGCGGATAGTGCGGCGAGCGCGGGGTGCGCTCGGGCCACGCGCGCTGCCAGCGTGCGTGCAGGTCTGCCAGGTAGGCGGTCTCGTCCATTGGCGGTGTCTCCTTGCTGGTGGGCCGCCAAGCCGGTAGGCTGGCGAAATTTACTCTTTGGTATATTTATGTACCCTTGGGTATGATCCTATTGGCATCGCCACCATGCGTCAAGTCGGGATCCCAGGCCGTGGCGAGGTGGCGAGCGGAACATGTCCACGAGGACCGCCAGGCCTTCCCGGGCCCGGCGCCATGCGAGAATCGCGTCATGCCGACTGCACAGAAAACCGCTCCCGCCATCAAGTCCAGCGAGACCGAGCCGGAAATGACACCGGAGATCGCGCTGGATACTGCTCCCGCCCGCTCGCATATCACCGAGCGGCAGGAAGCCCGCCGCCGCCAGATTCTCGATACCGCCGCACAGCTCTTCTATACCAAGGGCTATCCCGGCATGACGATGAACGACCTGTGCCGCGCACTGGGCGTGACCAAGCCCGCGGTCTATTACTACTTCACGGACAAATACGAGATCTTCGACATCCTGTGCCGGGAGTCGGCCCAGACCTGCCTGCCGGTCATCCGCGAGACCGCGGATCCCGCGCTGCCGGTGCGCGAGCGGCTGCAGGCCTGTCTGCTGGAAATGGCGCGCCGCTGCATCGCCTGCTATGTGCCGGCCACGTTGAGCTTTCGCGATAACCAGTACCTGCGGCCGGAAACGGTGGCCTGGCTGGGCAATATGGCGCGCGCCTTTTACCGCGACCTCTATGCCCTGCTGGAGGAAGGCAAGCGTATCGGCGTATTCAGCTATGGCGACGCGCGCGTCGCCGCGCATGCAATCGGCAGCGTCGTTGGCTTCATGTACACCTGGCACGAGCCCGGACGCATGGAAGCGGAAGCGCTGGCGCGGGAACTGGCTACCAATATGATGAAGATGGTGCTGCCGGCGCACGCCTGACGGTTGCCGCGACGGAGCTAGGGGAATTCCCGAGTCCTCATTGAACTGTGCGCTAAACTTCACGTCAGAAGGTGTGCGGCATCCAGAGGACTTCATCTAACGTGTTGTCTTAAGCGGGACGCACGTTTAGCATCTGTCGAAAATCGAACGATCATTCAGAAATCAGGAGACGGCGCATGGAAAGACTGTGGCTGAAGCATTACCCGGCCGGCGTACCCGCCGAGATCGATAGCAGCCAGTTTCGCTCGCTGGCCGAGTTGCTTGAGGCATCCTTTCGCACCTACGCCGATCGCCGCGCCTTTGTCTGTATGGACAAGTCGATCACCTACGGCGAGCTCGACCGCCTCTCCCGGCAATTCGCCGCATGGCTGCAGTCGCGCGGGCTCAAGCCCGGCGCGCGCGTGGCCATCATGATGCCCAATGTGCTGCAGTATCCGGTGGTGCTGGCCGCCGTGCTGCGCGCCGGCTTCGTCGTGGTCAACGTCAATCCGCTCTACACCCCGCGCGAACTGGAGCACCAGCTCAAGGACAGCGGCGCCGAGGCCATCGTCATCCTGGAGAACTTCGCCACCACGCTGCAGCAAGTGCTGTCCGCCACGCCGGTCAAGCACGTGGTGGTGGCCAGCATGGGCGACCTGCTGGGCGGCCTCAAGGGGGCGATCGTCAATTTCGTGGTGCGCAACGTCAAGAAGATGGTGCCGGAGTGGGAGCTGCCGAACTGCGTGCGCTTCAATACCGTGCTGGAGGAGGGCCGCGGCATGCAGCTGCAGCCTGCCAATACAGGGCCAGATGACATCGCCTTCCTGCAGTACACGGGCGGCACTACCGGCGTGTCGAAGGGCGCGGTACTGCTGCACCGGAATATCGTCTCCAACGTGCTGCAGTCCGAAGCCTGGATGCAGCCCGCGCTGGCCAAGGGCGCGCCGATCGACCAGGTGATCACCATCACCGCGCTGCCGCTGTATCACATCTTCGCGCTGACGGTCTGCTGCCTGCTGGGCATGCGCAGCGGCGGCCTGAGCGTGCTGATCCCCAATCCGCGCGACATCCCCGGCTTTATCAAGGAACTGCAGAAGTACAAGTTCAATATGTTCCCGGCGGTCAACACCCTGTACAACGCGCTCATCAACAACCCGGAGATCGACAAGGTCGACTTCTCCGGCCTGCGCGTGGCCAACGGCGGGGGCATGGCCGTGCAGGAAGCGGTGGCGAAGAAATGGCTGGCCARGACCGGCTGTCCGATCATCGAGGGCTATGGCCTGTCGGAAACCTCGCCGTCGGCCACCTGCAACCCCACGGATACCGACGCGTTTTCCGGCACCATCGGCCTGCCGATTCCCTCGACCGACATCGCCATCCGCGACGACGATGGCCGCGACGTGCCGCTTGGCCAGCCCGGCGAGATCTGCATTCGCGGCCCGCAGGTGATGGCCGGCTACTGGAACCGCCCGGACGAGACCGCCAAGGTCATGACGCCCGACGGCTTCTTCAAGACCGGCGATATCGGGGTGATGGACGAGCGCGGCTATACCAAGATCGTCGATCGCAAGAAAGACATGATCCTGGTGTCCGGGTTCAACGTGTATCCGAACGAAATCGAAGGCGTGGTTGCGGAATGCCCCGGCGTGCTCGAGGTGGCGGCAGTGGGGGTACCCGACGAGCATTCGGGCGAGGTGGTCAAGCTGTTCGTGGTCAAGAAGGACCCCGGGCTGACCGAGGCCGAGCTGATTGCCTTCTGCAAGGAACGCCTGACCGGTTACAAGCGGCCCAAGTACGTGGAGTTCCGCGGCGAGTTGCCCAAGACCAACGTCGGCAAGATCCTGCGCCGCGAATTGCGCGATACCCGCAAGGCTGCCTGAGCGAGGCCGCCAGCGACGGAAAAACGGCCTCCCGCGCGGAGGCCGTTTTTCATTTGGCGCGGGGATTCGTCAGCATTCGCGCGAAGGCGCAAGCCGCGGCTCGAGAGCGCCATCGGGATAGACCATCCGTACGCAGGCACCCGGCTCCAGGCCAGGCGCCGCCGGACCATTGACGGTGGTGCGGCTGCCATCGAGGGCCACCACCGTGTATTGGTACAGGTCCATCTGCGGCTGCGGCGGCGGGTTGAGCAACCGGTTCAGGTCGATGGAAAAACCAACGCTGCCGCCGCTCCAGCCGCCGCCGCCCCAGGCCGCGCCACCAACGCCTACCGCGGAATTCACCGCGCCGGCATCCGGTATATCGATCCGGCCCGCCAGCGTCTTCGCGCTGATGCGCCCAAGCTTGATGGTGGCATTGAGTGGCGTGATCTGCGGCCCCGGCGGCGCGCTCTGGCAAGCGGCTGCCAACAGCAGTGGCAGCAGCAAGGCGGCAAGCGCGGGCAGTCCCGGCCGGCGAGTGTTCATGCGCTCACCAGGCCAGCCTTGAGCTTGCCCAGCAGGCGGAACAGCGCGCGCCGGTCGGCTTGCGGCAGGCCGCTGAACAACTGCTCGATCCATGCCTCGTGCGCGCGCGCCATTCCGGAGAACGCCGTGCGCCCGGCAGGGGTGAGCCGGATCAGGTAGGCGCGGCGATCGCTTGGCAGCGCCTCGCGCGAAACCAGGCCTTCCTGCTGGAGCTGGTCGGTGATGCCGGTGACGTTGCCGCCGGTGACCATCATGCGGCGCGACAGCTCGCCCATCTTCAGGCCTTCGGGATGGCGGTCGAGCTGGGACATCAGATCGAAGCGCGGCAAGGTACAGGCGAAATCCTGGCGCAGGCGCGATCGGATGTCGGACTCGACCAGGTTGGTGCAGGTCAGCAGCCGCAGCCACAGGCGCAGGGCATCATGGGTGGTGTCTTCGGCGCGGGTTTCGAGATCGACCGGCGCCTCTTCGGCGCCGGCCTTCTCAGGGATTCCGGAGGTCCCGGAGTTCCCGGCAGCTTCGGCGGCAGGTGTGATGGGCATCGCGGCACGCAGGTTGTTTGATGCCTCAAGTATATGCGCTCGCGTGCGGCCACGGGCCGCAAGGGGCCTCAATCCACCTTGGCGCCCGAATCCTTGACGACCTTGGCCCACTTGGCGTGTTCGGCGCGAATAAAGGCCGCGAACTGCTCCGGCGTATTGCCGACCGGCTCCGCGCCCTGGGCCTGCATCTTCTCCCGCACCGCTGGCGTGGCTAGCGAGCGGGCGACTTCCTGCTGGATGCGCGCGACGATGTCGTGCGGTGTACCTGCGGGTGCCAGCAGGCCGAACCAGGAACTGGCCTCGAAGCCGGGCAGGTGACCGGCTTCGGCCACCGTCGGCACGCCGGGCAGCGCCGGAGAGGGTTTGGCGCTGGTGACCGCCAGCGCCTTGAGCTTGCCGGACTTGATCAGCGCCATCGACGAAGGCAGGTTGTCGAACATCAGCTGCATGGTGCCCCCGGCCAGGTCGGTCAGTGCCGGGCCGCTGCCTTTGTAGGGGAAGTGCACCATGAAGGTACGGGTCTGGGTCTTGAACAACTCGCCGGCGAGATGGATCGAGGTGCCGTTGCCGCTCGATGCCATATTGAGCTTGCCGGGATTGGCGCGCGCGTAGGTAATCAGGTCGTTGACGCTGTTGATGCGGTTCTGCTGGGCGAAGGCCGGATTGACCACCAGCACATTCGGCACCGAAGCCACCTCGGTGATGGGTGCGAAGTCCTTGATCGGGTCGAATGGCAGCTTGCCATAGAGCGACTGGTTGATGCCATGCGTGCCGACCGTGCCCATCAGCAGCGTGTAGCCATCCGGCGCTGCCTTGGCCACCATGTCGGCGCCGATGTTGCCCCCCGCGCCCGGCCGGTTGTCGACCACCACATTCCATCCCTGCAGCTTCGACAGTTCGGCGGCCACCGCGCGGGCGAGGATGTCGGTGGTGCCGCCGGCGGGGAACGGAACCACCAGTCGGATCGGCTTGTTGGGGTAAGGGTCGGCGGCCAGCGCGGGGGCTTGCCAGGCTAAGGCGCCAAGGCATGCGCCGGCGATAGTGGCCAGCAGCATCTGGGCCGCGCGGCGGCGGGTGCGGTGCATGGGCTGTCTCCTTGTTGGTTTTGCGGCCGCACGGCACGATTTGAATGCGGCCGAAGAGGTTGCTGCATTGTAGTGTCGGCATAACAAAGTGCCGATGGGGTGATGCCCTAGGATGGAGCGCGAGGCGCGGCCGGAAAGCAAAAAAGGCACCCGAAGGTGCCTTTGCAAAAGAACGCGGATGCGCTCAGAACTTGTGGCGGATACCCACGGCCGCGCCGATCATGGTGTTCTTGCCGGTGCCGAGGAAGTAGCCATTGGCGAAGCTGATCGCCGAGGTGTCGAAGTTCAGGCCTGCATTCTTCGAGAATGCGGTGGTCAGGTAGACGTCGGTGCGCTTGGACAGGTTGTAGTCGGCGATGAACCCGATCTGCCAAGGGTTCGTGACGTTCACATTGTTCAGCTTGATAACGTCGTCGTAGGTGTACTGCAGCGTCAGGCCCAACGCCGGCAGGACCTGATAGTTAGCGCCAATCCAGTAGTAGTTGTCACGCAGCAGGGCCGTGCCGTTCTGTGCCTTGGACTGACCCCAACGATAGCCGCCCATAATCTTGGCCGCGCCGAAGGCATAGCTGCCTGCTACCGCGGCCTTTTTGAAGGTGCCGGTGTCGCCGGCCGCGCTCAGGGTCGGGTTGTACTGGTCGTAGGCGACGGTCACGCCGAACGGACCGGCAGCGTATGCTGCACCGGCGCCGTAGCCCGTATCACGGCGGAACTGTCCCGGGACTTCGCCGTTGCCGGCCACGCCGTTGCCGAACGACCAGTGGGCGATGGCGGTTACCGGGCCGAATACGCCGGTGTACTTGGCGGTATTGTCCGAGCGGAAGTTCAGGCCGAGCTGGGCCACCACCGGTTCATACTGGGTGGCATAGCCGCTGGGCGAGAAGTTGGCGAGCAGGTCGAACAGCGTGGTGTACTGGCGACCGAAGGTGAAGCGGCCAGCCTGGGCGCTTTCCAGGCCGACGTACGCTTGACGACCGAACATGCGGCCGCCCTGCTGAAGCGATCCATTGTCAAGGCCGAAACCACTTTCGAGCACGAACAGGGCTTTCATGCCGCTGCCCAGGTCTTCCACGCCACGCAGACCCCAACGCGAACCGGACAGGCCGCCGGACGACATGCGGTACAGGTTGTTGCCCTGGCCGGCATTAAAGCCGTTGGCAATCGTCGGCGTTTGCGAGCCCATGTGACTGACGTATTCGAGGTTCATATCCGCCACGCCGTACAGCGTCACGCTGGACTGTGCCTGTGCGGCACTCGCAAATGCACCCAGCGCAGCCAGCGCGAGAAGCGATTTTTTCATGCTCGATGATCTCCATGTAAGAATTATTGGTGGTCAGCGGAGAAACCTCCTGAGTCTCCATGCACCGCTTACCCAACTTCGTCAGAAGCTGCCAAGTACTGTAACAAACCGCCCCCTTTTCACAATCGGGGCGACTGCCCTTGTCAGCTTTTCACAACTCAGGGTTTTGGAGTATCGGATGCGGCAGGCACTGGCCTAGCGGGGGGGGGGCTGCAGGGCGGGGCGCGATGCGCTCACGGTACAATGCGGGAAATCCCGAGGCGATTTCACAAGCGTTGTGTCCGCCTCGGCGGGAGCGGGCGGCGCGCCTGTCCCGAGCAACCACCAGCGATGCATTCATGGATAACTTGATTCGCGAATTCGATGTGGCCTTGCGCGCGATCGCAGGCGTCACCCGTGCCAGCCGCGCCAATCCGGCGGAAACGCTCGCGCCCGATACGGACAGCCTCGACCAGTCGCAACGCCGCCATGTGGCCGGGCTCATGCGGGTCAACCACGTGGGCGAGGTTTGCGCGCAGGCTCTTTACCAGGCGCAGAAGCTGACCGCGCGGACCGCGCAGGTGCGCGCGCAGATGGACGAGGCCGCGCGCGAGGAAGAAGACCACCTCGGCTGGTGCGCCGAGCGTCTGCGCGAGCTTGGCTCGCGTCCGAGCCTGCTCAACCCGCTCTGGTATGCCGGCGCGTTTGCCATCGGCTGGGCTGCGGGGCGGACAGGTGACCGGGTCAGCCTGGGTTTCGTGTCCGAGACCGAGTATCAGGTCGAGCAGCACCTTAACGGCCATCTTGAACAGATTCCCGTTGCCGACGCCCGCTCGCGCGCGATCCTGGAACAGATGCGCGACGATGAGGTCCGCCACGGCGCCGCCGCCCGCGAGGCGGGTGGCATGCCGCTGCCCGCGCCGGTGCGGGCGATGATGCGAGCTGCCTCCCGGGTCATGACCACCGCCGCGTACCGGATCTGACGGCGCTACGGTACGGCGCAGGATGAATCCCCGCGGCATTCGCCGCTCGCCACGCGCAGTTGCCTGGCGCAGCGCGGCAACTGGCACCCTCCGTACGCAGGGTAGACGCCAAAACGTTGTATCCTTCCATCGGTCCCGTGTGGCTGAATTTCGTGCCGCAGGCAGTTCCTCCCCTTGCTGTTCTCAGGTGGTTTCTCTGCTTTCCTCCATAAGATCTTCATTTCATTAGGGATTCACTTTTTCGGTGCGTGAAGTGTGCGCGCTAAGTCATTGTTCTAATTCAAAAAACCCGGTTTGTTGCCTTGCTGCGAGCCTTGACCCGCCAAATCGCTTCCTCTAAAGTGGGAAATAGTGTGAGGAAGTGTATTTTTGTGTGAAAAGGTAGTCTGGCTGTGGGATCATCGCCCAACGTCGGATTCCGAAGGATTCACGCGCCAACCGGCAGTAAAGATGCCGGCGCGGATCGGGGGCTAGCTTGTTTCAGGGAGCATCGGCGCTGTCACTGGATGCCAAGGGCCGGATGTCGATTCCGGCGCGGCACCGTGAAGCGCTGCAACAGCAGGCCGAAGGCCGGGTGACGCTGACCAAGCACCCGGACGGCTGCCTGCTGCTGTTTCCCCGCCCTGAATGGGAAAATTTCCGTAGTCGCATTGCGGCCTTGCCGATGGACGCGCATTGGTGGAAGCGCATCTTCCTGGGCAATGCCGCTGACGTCGACATGGACGGCGCGGGTCGGGTGCTGATTGCCCCCGAGCTGCGCAATGCCGCCATGCTCGACAAGGAAGTCATGCTGCTTGGAATGGGCAGCCATTTCGAAGTCTGGGACGCCGCAACCTACGCCGCCAAGGAACAGCAGGCGATGGCACAGGGCATGCCGGATGCATTGAAGAACTTCTCTTTCTGACGAGGTCATGAGCTCAACCCAAACGCCAGGGACCACCGCCCTGCGCCATCGCACCGTGCTGCTGGACGAGGCTGTCGAAGCCCTGGTCTGGCGGCCGGATGGCGTCTACGTGGACGGCACCTTCGGCAGAGGGGGGCACAGCCGGGCAATATTGGCCCGGCTGGGCCCGGCCGGAGCCCTGGTGGCATTCGACAAGGATCCGGCAGCAATCGCAGAGGCGGGCACCATCAAGGATGCCCGCTTCTCCATTGAGCACACCAGCTTCGCCGAGATGTCGGACCGGTTGGCAGGACGCGGCAAGGTAACCGGGATACTGCTCGACCTGGGGATCAGCTCGCCCCAGATCGACGATGCGGAGCGGGGCTTTTCCTTTCGCTTCGAGGGACCGCTGGACATGCGCATGGACACCACGCGCGGCATTACCGCCGCGCAATGGCTGGCGCAAGCGGATGAGCAAGACATCGCGAGGGTGATACGGGACTATGGGGAAGAACGGTTTGCTGTACAGATTGCAAAGGCGGTTGTTGCTCGCAGGAGCGAACCCGGCCATGGCGGACCTCTCACCACTACTGCCGAGCTTGCCGCGCTCGTGGCGAAAGCCGTCAAAACACGCGAGAAGGGTCAGGACCCTGCGACCCGCACCTTTCAGGCTCTACGGATTCACATCAATCAAGAGCTTGCGGACCTCGAAAGAGGCCTGAGCGCGGCTTACGACTTGTTGCAGGCAGGAGGGCGGCTGGTGGTCATCAGCTTTCACTCGCTTGAGGACCGCATCGTCAAGCGGTTCATGCAGGCGCACGCCCGTCCGCAGCAGAACGCCGACCCCGCCATGCGCCGCGCGCCTCTGCGCGCCGACCAGTTGCCGCAGCCCACGCTGAGGCTGCTCGGCCGGGTCAAGCCGGGCGCCGAAGAGATCGCCGCCAACCCGCGCGCGCGCTCGGCGGTGATGCGCGTGGCCGAGAAGCTGCCCGCCGTATCCGCATCCACCGAGCAGGCGGGCCGCGCATGAACCGCCTGACCTTTTTCCTGCTGGCAGCACTGATGCTGTGCGCGCTCTCGCTCGTGAGCGCTCAGCACCAGGCCCGGACCCTGTTCGTCGCCTACGAGCGTGCGCAGGCGGAAGAAAAGCAGCTCGACATCGACTGGTCCCGCTTGCAGTACCAGCAGAGCGCGCTTGGCAAGAGCGCACGCATTGCCGAAGCGGCGCGCACGCAGCTGAAGATGACGCCGGTACTTCCCGGCAGGACCCAATATCTGGCCGGCGTGGTGCTTGATGCGCCACCTGCGAACGCGCCTGCGGCCGCCGCGCCGGAGGGGAGCAAGCCATGACCATCGCCCGGCCCTCGCAAAACGCCCAGCGCGGAAACCCTTCGCGCCCACGCACCGGCCAGTTCGCGGCCAGCCCCGTGCTTGGCCTGCGCCTGCCGATGTGGCGCTCCAAGCTGGTGGTTTTCATGATGTTCGCCGCCTTCGTCGCCTTGGCCGGACGCGCGCTGTGGATCCAGGGTCCGGGCAACCAGTTCTATGAGGCCGAGGGCAAGAAGCGATTCCAGCGCACCCTCGAGTTGCCGGCAACACGCGGCAAGATCCTCGACCGCAATGGCCTGGTGCTGGCTACCAGCCTTCCCGTGAAGGCGATCTGGGCGGTCCCCGAGGACGTTCCGGACGAAATCGACGCGGACAAGATTCGCCAGTTGAGCAAGCTGCTCGACATGAGTGACAAGGAACTGCGCCGCAAGTTTACGGAGGACAAGAGCTTCGTTTACCTGAAGCGCCAGGTGCTGCCGGACGCCGCGGACAAGATCGCCGCGCTCAAGATCGACGGCATTCACCAGACCCGCGAATACAAGCGCTTCTACCCGGAGGGCGAGGCGATGGCGCACATCGTCGGCTTTACCAATGTGGAAGACCGCGGCCAGGAAGGCGTGGAACTGGCGCGCGAGGCTGTGCTGGCCGGGAAGTCCGGTGCGCGCCAGGTGATCAAGGACCGCCTCGGCCGCGTGGTGGAGGATGTGGGCATCCTCAAGGCGCCGCGCGACGGCGAGGACCAGCAGCTCTCGATCGACGCCAAGATCCAGTACCTGGCCCACAACGAGGTCAAGGCCATCGTCGAGCGCAGCAAGGCCAAGGCGGCCAGCGCCGTGGTGCTCGACGCGCAGACCGGCGAGGTGCTGGCGCTGGCCAACTGGCCGACCTACAACCCCAACGACCGCACCCGGCTGTCGGGCGAACAGCTGCGCAACCGGGTGCTGACCGATACCTTCGAGCCGGGTTCGATGATGAAGCCGATCACGGTCGGCCTAGCACTGCAGCTCAAGCGCGTCACGCCGTCGACGGTCTTCGTCACTACCGGCAAGTTCAACTACGAAGGCGCCACCATCAGCGACACCCATAATTACGGGTCGTTGACGGTCGCCGGCATTATCCAGAAGTCGAGCAACATCGGCACGACCAAGATCGCGATGCTGCTCAAGCCGCAGGAAATGTGGGATATGTATACCAGCCTGGGCCTGGGGCAGGCGCCCAAGATCGGCTTCCCGGGCGCGGTGGCGGGACGGGTGCGCCCGTTCAAGAGCTGGCGGCCCATCGAGCAGGCGACCATGTCCTATGGCTACGGCCTGTCCGTGTCGCTGTTCCAGATCGCCCATGCCTACACCATCTTCGCCCATGACGGCGAACTGATCCCGGTCACGATGTTCCGTGCCAATGGCCCGGTTACCGGAGAGCGCGTGCTGTCGCCCGAAGTGGCGCGCCAGGTGCGAGCCATGCTCGAGACCGTGACGGCGCCCGGCGGCACCGCGCCCGAGGCGCAGGTGATGGGCTACCGGGTGGGCGGCAAGACCGGCACCGCCTACAAGCACGTTGGCCGCGGCTACGACCGCAGCAAGTATCGCGCTTCCTTCATCGGCCTGGCGCCGATGTCGAACCCGCGCGTGATCGTGGCCGTCAGCGTGGACGAGCCCACCTCCGGCAGCCACTACGGCGGCGCCGCGGCGGGCCCGGCTTTCGCGGCGATTACCGGTGGCGCGCTGCGTGCGCTCAATGTGCAGCCGGATTCGCCGATCCGACAACTCGTGGTGAGCGACAAGGTGCAGGAAAGCGAACCGTGGAGCGCGACGCAATGAGCCAGCCACTGCTTCCCCTCGAAGTGGCCGCACAGGCCGGCGACGCGCTGGACTGGTTGCACCAGCACGCGCCGGCCGGCGCCAGGCTGACCGGTGACACGCGCCGGCTGACCCAGGGCGACGTTTTCTTCGCCTACGTGCTCGGCAACGAGCGCCTGGCGACCGATGCGCGCCCGCATATTGCCCAGGCCATCGCCCGCGGCGCCAGCGCGATCGTCCACGAGGCCGATGGCTTTGCCTGGCCGCACGGCGAGACCGTGCCGCACCTTGGTGTGTCGGGCCTGCACCAGCTCGCCGGCCCGATCGCCGCGGGCTGGTATGGCAACGGCGCGCGCGATCTCGCGGTGACCGGCATCACGGGTACCAATGGCAAGACTTCGTGCAGCCAGTGGCTGGCGCGCGCGCTGCAGGCGGCCGGTACGCGCTGTGCCACCATCGGCACCCTTGGCACCGGTTTTCCTGATGCGCTCACGGCTACGGGTTTCACCACGCCCGACGCGGTCCAGTTGCAGGACAGCCTGGCGGAGCTGAATGCCGCCGGCGCGCGAGCCGTGGCAATGGAAGTGTCCTCGCACGGGCTCGAGCAGGGCCGGGTGGCCGGCACGCACTTCGCCGTGGCGGTGCTGACCAACCTGACCCAGGACCATCTCGATTACCACGGCACCATGGCCGAGTACGAGGCGGCCAAGGCTTTGCTGTTCCAATGGCCCGGCCTGCGCGCGGCCGTGATCAACCGTGACGACGCCATGGGCCGGCGCCTGCTGGCTGGCACGCTGGTCACCGGGCAGGTGATCGAATACGGCATCGACGGCGCCGCCGGCGCCACCCGCAAGGGCGGCCAGTGGCTGCGCGCCACCGGCGTGCGCGCCACGGCTGCCGGCACCGCCTTCCATGTCGACGGCAGCTTCGGCGGCGCCGATGTCGCCACGCCGATGATCGGCGAGTTCAATGTCAGCAACCTGCTCGCCGTGCTCGGCGCCGCGCTCGCCAGCGGCATCGAGTGGGCTGCAGCCATCGACGCGCTGCGCACGCTCAGGCCGGTCGACGGCCGCATGGAGTTGTTCGGTGGCAGCCACGGCGCCCAGGATGGCCCGCTGGCGGTGGTCGATTACGCCCACACGCCGGACGCGCTGGAAAAAACCCTGGCCGCGCTGCGCCCGGTGGCGCAGGCGCGCAAGGGCCGGCTGTGGTGCGTGTTCGGCTGCGGCGGAGACCGCGATCCGATCAAGCGCCCGCTGATGGGCGCGGTGGCCGCGCGCCTTGCCGACGAAGTCGTGCTGACCAGCGACAACCCGCGTAGCGAAGACCCGCTGGACATCCTGAACGCGATCGCCGATGGCATCGACGACCACAGCCACACCCACCTGATCGAAGACCGGGCCGCCGCCATCCTGTATGCCATCAAGCACGCTGCCGCGGCCGACGTGGTGCTGGTGGCCGGCAAGGGGCACGAAGCCACCCAGGAGGTGCATGGCCGCAAGCGGCCATTCTCCGACCGCGAGCACGTCCGGCTGACGCTGGGTACGCGTGGGGTGTCGGCATGACGCAATTCACCATGACTGATCTGCAGCAAGCCGCCGGCTGGATCGCCGGCGCGCGTATTTCCGGGCCCRATGGCGCCGCCAGCCGCGCCTTCTCGCGCGTGCTCACCGACAGCCGCACGGTCCAGCCCGGCGACCTCTTCGTCGCGCTCAGGGGCGAGCGCTTCGATGCGCATGACTTCCTGGCCGATGTGGTGGCGCGCGGCGCCGCCGCGGTCTTGGTGGAGCGCGAGCCCGATGCCGGGCTTGGCATTCCCGCCATCGTGGTGCCCGATACCCGCCTTGCGCTGGGCCAGCTGGCAGCCGGCTGGCGCCGCCGCTTCAGCCTGCCCGCGGTTGCAGTGACGGGCAGCAACGGCAAGACCACGGTCAAGGAAATGATCGCGGCGATCTTCGCCGCGGCGGTAGGGGAGGGCGCCAGGCTCGCCACCGGCGGCAACCTGAACAACGATATCGGCTTGCCGCTGACCGTGCTGCGCCTGACCGACGCGCACCGGCTCGCCGTGCTCGAACTGGGCATGAACCACCCGGGCGAGACGGTTTACCTGGCCGGCATCGCCCAGCCCACCGTGGCCGTGGTGACCAATGCCCAGCGCGAGCACCAGGAGTTCATGGTGAGCGTCGAGGCCGTGGCGCACGAGCATGCGGCGGCCATCGCGGCATTGCCCGCCGACGGCGTGGCGGTGTTTCCGCTCGACGCCGAGGGTGGCGGGGCACATGCCGGCATCTGGCGGCAGGCGGCCGGCCAGCGGCGCGTGCTGTCGTTTGGCCTGGAGGCGGGCGCCGATGTCAGTGCCGGCGTGCATCTGGAAGATGGTGTGCAAGTGATGCAGGTACGGGCGCCCGGCGCCACGTTCGAGGTCCGCCTGTCGGTGCTTGGCACCCACAACGTGCGTAACGCGCTGGCGGCGGTCGCCTGCGCGCTGGGCGCCGGCGTGGGCGTTGAGGCGATCCGCGCCGGCCTGGCCGGATTCGCCGCGGTCAAGGGACGGCTGCAGGTCAAGCACGCTGCCGGCGGCACGCTGGTGATCGACGATAGCTACAACGCCAATCCCGATTCGGTGCGCGCGGCTATCGACGTGCTCGCCGGGTTTGCCGCGCCGCGCCTGCTGGTGCTGGGGGATATGGGCGAAGTGGGCGACCAGGGGCCGGCTTTCCATGCGGAGATCGGTGCCTATGCGAGCGCCCGCGGCATCGAGACGCTATGGGCGACGGGCGCGGCAGTGGTGCACGCGGTGCAGGCCTTTGGCGCGCAGGCCCGGCATTTCGAACGCGCTGAAGACCTCGCGCAGGCGTTGGCGGAAGACAAGGACGGTACCGTGGCGGCAGCAAGCGCGGTACTTGTGAAGGGATCTCGGTTCATGCGGATGGAACGGATGGTGAATGCGCTGGTCGCAGACACTCCCGCGCATTAATCGTCATCAACACTTAATCAAGCAATCAGATAGCCCGGCCACGCCGGGCGGTTGTCGAAAGGAATACGGAAACACGATGTTATTGGCTCTGGCCCAGTGGCTGCAAAACGACTACAGCTTCCTGCGGGTCTTCAACTACCTGACCTTCCGCGCGGTGATGGCCAACCTCACCGCGCTTTTGATCGGGCTCGGCCTTGGACCCTGGGTGATCCGCAAGCTGACCGAACTCAAGATCGGCCAGGCGGTGCGCACCATCGGCCCGCAGTCGCATCTGGTCAAGGCCGGCACGCCCACCATGGGCGGTGTGCTGGTGCTGGTGTCGATTGCCATCTCCACGTTGCTGTGGTGCGACTGGGGCAATCGTTTCATCTGGGTCGTGATGCTGGTGACCTTCGGCTACGGCGCGATCGGCTGGGTGGACGATTACCGCAAGGTGGTCTATCGCGATCCGCGCGGCATGTCGAGCCGCGAGAAGTTTTTCTGGCAGACCCTGATCGGCCTGGTGGCCGCGGTCTACCTGGCGTTTTCGGTGTCGGAAAGCAGCAATGTGCGGGTGTGGGACCTGTTCCTGGGCTGGGTCGAAGGCGGACTGTCGCTGGACATGCCCTACAAGTCCAACCTGATCGTGCCCTTCTTCAAGGAAGTGAGCTATCCGCTGGGCGTGGCCGGCTTTATCGTGCTGACCTACCTGGTGATCGTGGGTTCGAGCAATGCGGTGAACCTGACCGACGGCCTGGACGGGCTGGTGATCATGCCCGTGGTGCTGGTCGGCAGCGGGCTGGGTGTATTTGCCTACGTGATGGGGAGTTCGGTCTACAGCAAATACTTGCTGTTCCCGCATATCCCGGGGGCTGGCGAGTTGCTGATCTTTTGTTCGGCGATGGCGGGGGCGGGCCTGGCCTTCCTCTGGTTCAACGCCCATCCGGCCCAGGTCTTCATGGGCGACGTCGGCGCGCTGGCGCTGGGCGGCGCGCTGGGCACGGTGGCGGTGATCGTGCGCCAGGAGATCGTGCTGTTCGTGATGGGCGGCATTTTCGTGGTGGAAACCTTGTCGGTGATGCTGCAGGTGACGTGGTTCAAGATCACCAAGCGGCGTTACGGCGAGGGCAGGCGGTTGTTCAAGATGGCGCCGCTGCATCACCACTTTGAATTGTCGGGCTGGAAGGAAACGCAGGTGACGGTGCGCTTCTGGATCATCACCATGTTGCTGGTGCTGATCGGGCTGTCGTCGCTCAAGTTGCGCTGAACCGGCGCATATCTATCAACGCAGAAACGAAAAAAGGCGGGAATCGAAGTGTTTGGCGAGTTGCAAAAACCTCATGTGCTGGTGCTGGGCCTCGGCGAATCGGGCCTGGCGATGGCGCGCTGGTGCGGCCAGTATGGCGCGCCCGTGCGCGTTGCCGACACGCGCGAGGCGCCTGCCAACCTGGTCTTCCTGCAAGCCGAGCTGCCTTCGGCCGAATTTCATGGTGGTTCCTTCACGGACGCGCTGCTGGACGGCATCGCACTGGTGACGATCAGCCCCGGCCTGTCGCCGCTGGAAGGCGCCACTGCCGCGCTGCTGTCCGCGGCGCGCGAGCGCGGGATTCCCGTGTGGGGCGAGATCGAGCTGTTCGCGCGTGCGCTGACGCACCTTCAGGCAGAGTCGGGCTATGCGCCGAAGCTGCTGGCAATCACCGGCACCAATGGCAAGACGACGACCACCGCGCTGACCGGCCGCCTGGTCGAGCGCGCCGGCAAGAGCGTGGCGGTGGCGGGCAACATCAGCCCCTCGGCGCTGGACAAGCTGGCCGCCTGCATTGCCTCGGCCACGCTGCCCGAGGTCTGGGTGCTGGAGCTGTCGAGCTTCCAGCTGGAAACCACGCACACGCTGGCGCCGCACGCGGCCACGGTGCTCAATATCACCCAGGACCATCTTGACTGGCACGGCAGCATGGAAGCCTATGCCGCCGCCAAGGCCCGCATCTTCGGCGCGGCGCCGGCGCCGGGCGAAGCCGGCTGCGTGCAGATCCTGAACCGCAACGACCGCCTGAGCCTGGACATGGCGCGCCCCGGCACGGCGCCGGTGACTTTCGGCACCGACCTGCCCGAGGTACCGGGCAGCTTCGGCGTGCTGCGAGAGGGCGGCATGCCCTGGCTGGTGGTGGCGGAACCCGATAGCGAATCCGACGGCGAGAACAAGCCGCGCCGCCGCAAGGCCGCCGCCGCCGAAGAAGCGGAAGCCGTTCCTGTGCGCCACAAGCGCCTGATGCCGGCGGATGCGCTGCATATCCGCGGCATGCACAACGCCACCAACGCGATGGCCGCGCTAGCGCTGTGCCGTGCCATCGACCTGCCGCTGAATGCCTTGCTGCACGGCCTGCGGGAATACCGCGGCGAGCCGCACCGGGTGGAGTGGGTCGCCACGATCGACGACGTCGAATTCTTCGATGACAGCAAGGGCACCAATGTGGGCGCCACCGTGGCCGCGCTGTCCGGGCTGGCCAAGCGCGTGGTGCTGATTGCCGGCGGCGAAGGCAAGGGGCAGGATTTCTCGCCGCTGGCCGCGCCGGTGGCGCAGTACGCCCGCGCCGTGGTGCTGATCGGCAAGGATGCGGGCGAGCTGCGCCGCGCGCTGCAGGAGACCGGCGTCACGCTGGCCGACGCCGCCACGCTCGAACAGGCTGTCAGCCTGGCCGCCACTGCGGCGCAGGGCGGCGATGCTGTGCTGCTGTCGCCGGCGTGCGCCAGCCTCGACATGTTCCGTAACTATGTGCATCGCGCCGAAGTCTTTCGTGCCGCGGTGGAAGAACTGGCGATGTCCAGGGGGATCGTGCCATGAGCGACGCACCGGTCAAGCGCAGCGGCTTTATCGGAGCCACCATCGGCAACGCCTGGGGCGGATTGCGCGATGCGGTGTCCGGCGTCAAGCCGACGCGCTCGCGCATGATGGAGTACGACCAGCCGCTGCTGTGGGTGGCGATCGTGCTGCTCGCRCTTGGCCTGGTGATGGTCTTCTCGGCCTCGATCGCGCTGCCGGACTCGCCGCGGTACGCCAACTACCGTGAAAGCCATTTTCTCGCACGACATGCGTTCGCGCTGTTCATCGGGCTGTCCATGGGCTTGCTGGCCTTCCAGATTCCGGTCAAGTTCTGGGACAAGTACGCGCCCAAGCTGTTCGTGATCGCGCTGGTGATGCTGATCCTCGTGCTGGTGCCCTTCGTGGGCAAGGGCGTGAATGGCGCGCGGCGCTGGATTCCGCTCGGCATCATGAACTTCCAGCCGTCCGAGTTCATGAAGCTGGCGGTGGTGCTGTACACGGCCAACTACACCGTGCGCAAGCAGGAGTGGATGCAAAACGTGGGCAAGGGTTTCCTGCCGATGGGCGTGGCGGTGGTAGTGGTAGGCATGCTGCTGCTGCTGGAGCCCGACATGGGCGCCTTCCTGGTGGTGGCCACGGTCGCCATGGGCATCTTGTTCCTGGGCGGCATCAACGGCAAGCTGTTCGCCGGTCTGGTCGGCGTGGCGGTGGGTGCCTTTGCGCTGCTGATCACGGCGTCGCCATGGCGGCGCGAGCGGATCTTCGCCTATCTCAACCCGTGGGAAGAGGCCAACGCGCTCGGCAAGGCCTACCAGCTCACCCACTCGCTGATCGCCTTCGGCCGCGGCGAGTGGACCGGGGTGGGGCTGGGCGGCAGTATTGAAAAACTGCACTACCTGCCCGAGGCGCATACCGACTTCATCCTCGCCGTGATTGGCGAGGAATTCGGCTTTGTGGGTGTGCTGGTGGTGATCGTGCTGTTCTACTGGATGGTGCGCCGCGCCTTCGAGATCGGCCGTACCGCCCTGCAGCTCGACCGCACCTTTGCGGGGCTGGTGGCCAAGGGCGTCGGCATCTGGATCGGCTGGCAGACCTTTATCAATATGGGCGTGAACCTGGGCCTGCTGCCCACCAAGGGGCTGACCCTGCCGCTGGTGAGCTACGGCGGCTCGGGCATTTTGATGAACTGCGTGGCGCTGGCGATCCTGCTGCGCATCGACTATGAGAATCGCGTCATGATGCGCGGAGGGAAAGTATGACCGCACCGCGCACCTTGCTCGTGATGGCCGGCGGCACCGGGGGGCATGTCTTCCCCGGGCTGGCGGTCGCTCGCGCATTGCGCGAGCAGGGCTGGCGCGTCGTGTGGCTGGGCAACCGGACGGGCATGGAAGCCACGCTGGTGCCCAAGTACGACATCCCGATGGAGTTCATCCAGTTCGGCGGCTTGCGCGGCAAGGGTCCGCTGACCAAGCTGATGCTGCCGCTGAACCTGTTGCGCGCCTTCTGGCAAAGCGTGCAGGCGTTGCGCCGGGTGCGGCCCAATGTGGTGCTGGGCATGGGCGGCTATATCACCTTCCCGGCCGGCATGATGGCCTCGCTGTTGGGCCGGCCGCTGGTGCTGCATGAGCAGAATTCGATCGCCGGTCTGGCCAACAAGGTGTTGGCGAAGGTCGCGGACCGGGTGCTGTGCGCCTTCCCGAACGCGCTGCCGGACAGCGAGTGGACCGGCAACCCGGTGCGTGACGAGGTCGCGCGGATGCCGGCGCCCGAGCAGCGCTACGACAGCCGCAGCGGCCCGTTGCGGCTGCTGGTGGTGGGCGGCAGCCTGGGCGCGGCGGCGCTCAACGAAGTCGTACCGAAGGCGCTGGCGCTGCTGCCGGAAGGCGAGCGCCCGCTGGTCAGGCACCAGGCCGGCGCCAAGCAGATCGACACGCTGCGCGCCAATTACCAGGCCGCCGGCGTGGCGGCGGAAGCATTGCCCTTTATCGACGACATGGCAGCGGCCTACGCCGAGGCGGATCTGGTGATCTGCCGCGCGGGCGCGATGACCGTGTCGGAGGTGGCGGCGGCAGGCGTGGCGGCACTGTTCGTGCCTTTCCCGCATGCGGTCGATGACCACCAGACCACCAATGCGAAATTCCTGTCGAGCCAGGATGCCGCCTTGCTGGTCCAGCAGAACGAACTGACCGCGAGCGGGCTGGCGCAGACGCTGGCCTCGCTGTCGCGGCCCCGACTCAAAGAGATGGCGCATCAGGCGCGTGGTCTTGCCAAGCCGGAAGCAACCCGGCGCGTGGCGGAGATCTGCAGCCAGATGGCCAGGGATTGATACAACGGATTCATGAAGCACATCGTCAAGAACATCCACTTCGTAGGCATCGGCGGCGCCGGCATGAGCGGCATCGCGGAGGTCCTGCTGAACCAGGGATATAAGGTCTCGGGGTCCGACGTGGGCAGCAATGCCGCCACGCGGCGCCTCGCATCGCTGGGTGCGACCGTGATGCACGGCCACGACGCCGCCAACATCAACGGCGCCAATGCCGTGGTTGTGTCCACCGCCGTCACCAACGACAACCCCGAGGTGCTGGCTGCGCGGGCCAAGCGCATCCCGGTGGTGCCGCGCGCGGTGATGCTGGCCGAGCTGATGCGCCTGAAGCAGGGCGTGGCCATCGCCGGCACCCACGGCAAGACCACCACCACCAGCCTGGTGGCGTCGGTGCTGGCCGAGGGCGGGCTTGACCCCACCTTTGTGATTGGCGGCCGCTTGAATTCGGCGGGCGCCAACGCGCGCCTGGGCACGGGCGACTTCATCGTGGCCGAGGCCGACGAGTCGGATGCCTCGTTCCTGAACCTGTTCCCGGTGATCGAGGTCATTACCAATATCGACGCCGATCACATGGACACCTACGGGCACGACTTCGCTCGTCTCAAGCAGGCGTTCGTGGAATTCACCCAGCGCCTGCCGTTCTACGGCATCGCGGTGCTGTGCGTGGACGATCCCAACGTGCGCGAGATCATGCCGTTCGTCTCCAAGCCGATCGTGCGCTATGGCTTTGCCGAGGACGCGCAGATCCGCGCGGTCAACGCGCGCGCGGTCGACGGCCAGATGCACTTCACCGTGTTGCGCCAGCTCAACAGCCATGCCGAGGCGCCGCTGGATGTGGTGCTGAACCTGCCCGGCATGCACAATATCCAGAACGCGCTGGCGGCCATCGCCATCGCGACCGAACTGGAAGTGCCCGATGCCGCTATCGTCAAGGCGCTGCGCGAGTTCCACGGCGTGGGACGCCGCTTCCAGCGCTATGGCGAAGTTGCTTGCGTCAGCACGGATGCGCAGGGCGAAACCAGGAGCGAAGGCACCTTCACGCTGGTCGACGACTACGGCCACCACCCGGTCGAGATGGCCGCGACGCTGGCGGCGGCGCGGGGTGCGTTCCCCGGACGCAGGCTGGTGCTGGCCTTCCAGCCGCACCGCTTTACCCGCACGCGCGATTGCTTTGAAGATTTCATCAAGGTGCTGGGCACCGTGGATGCGCTGTTGCTGGCCGAGGTCTATGCCGCCGGCGAAGCCCCGATTGTGGCCGCCGACGGCCGCGCGCTGACGCGCGCGCTGCGCGTGGCCGGCAAGGTTGAACCCGTTTTTGTGGAGCAGATCGACGAAATGCCGCAGGCTATCCTGAATGCCGCCCGGCCCGGCGACGTGGTGGTGACAATGGGCGCCGGCACGATCGGCACCGTGCCCGGACAACTGGTTTCGCAACAGGCTGGGGGGCAGGCATGAGTTTCGTCGCCCATCCCAATATCGATCCCAAATCGCTGGGCAAGGTCGGCGTGCTGCTCGGCGGCCGCTCGGCCGAGCGCGAGATTTCACTGCTGTCGGGCAACGGCGTGCTTGCCGCGCTGCGCTCGCGCGGCGTCGATGCCCATGCCTTCGATCCCGGCCTGCAGTCGGTGGCCGAGCTGGCCACGGCCGGTTTCGATCGCGTATTTATCGCCCTGCACGGCCGCTACGGCGAGGATGGCACCATCCAGGGCCTGCTGGAGCAACTGGGCGTGCCCTACACCGGCAGCGGCGTGCTGGCCTCTGCGCTGGCCATGGACAAGCAGGCAACGAAGCGCCTGTGGATGACCCACGGCCTGCCCACGCCGCGCTTTGCCATGCTGCATGCCGATACGGATTTCGACGCCGTTGCCGCCGACCTGGGCCTGCCGCTCATCGTCAAGCCGGCGCGCGAGGGTTCGTCGATCGGCCTGACCAAGGTGACCGAGTCCGGCCAGATGCGTGCCGCCTTCGAGAAAGCCGCGGCGCTGGACAACGACGTCATCGCCGAGACATTTATCGACGGCGCCGAGCTGACCTGTCCGATAGTCGGGGAGGGCGCTAGCGCCGAAGCCCTGCCGGTGATCCGCATCGTCGCGCCCGGCGCGAACTACGACTATCAAAATAAGTACTTTACTGACGATACCCAATATCTGTGCCCGTCGGGCCTGCCGGACGACGTGGAAGCCGAGGTCCGGCGCCTGGCTGTGCAGTCCTTCCGCGTGCTGGGTTGCCGCGGCTGGGCGCGCGCCGATGTGATGCTGAGCGCCGACGGCAAGCCTTTCCTGCTCGAGATGAATACTTCGCCCGGCATGACCGGCCATTCGCTGGTGCCGATGGCGGCGCGCGCGGTGGGCATCAGCTACGAGGATTTCGTCATGCAGGTGACCGCGGCCGCCACGCTGGACCTGCATCCCAGCGAGGCCTGGAAACCCGATTGAGCACTGGACAAACACTGCAACCCGACCGACCGGAACCGGAACAACGCTAAGCCATGTGGCACAACACTCGCCTGCTCAACCTGATCGCTTCCACGCTCTACGCGCTGGTGGCGGTGATGGCGTTCGCGGCCGGCCTGCTGTGGCTGGCGCAGCGGCCGGTATTTGCCATCACGCACGTCGAGCTGGCGCCGATGGAAGGCGGCTCACTGCGGCATGTCAATGCGCCGAGCGTGCGCGCCAACGCGCTGGGCAAGCTGTCGGGCAGCTTCTTCACGCTCGATCTCAACGAGGCGCGGCAGATTTTCGAGTCGGTGCCCTGGGTGCGCCGCGCCAGCGTCCGCCGCGAATGGCCCAACGGGCTGGCGGTCGAGGTCGAGGAGCACGAAGCGCTCGGTACGTGGGGCAATGCAGACAGTAGCCGCCTGATCAACACCTATGGCGAAGTGTTCGTCGCCAACCCGGCGGAAGCCGAGGAAGATGCCCAGTTGCTCGCGCTCGACGGCCCGCCGGACAGCGAGGGCGACGTGGTCGACAAGCTGGAGACCATGCGCGAATGGTTCAAGCCGCTCAAGGTCGAGCCGCTGGCGGTCACGCTGTCGTCTCGCTATGCCTGGCGCACCAAATTGTCCAACGGCATGGTGGTGGAGCTCGGGCGCGAACAGAACGACGAGGAGCGCGACGCCATGGCGCAGCGCGTCAAGCGATTCGTCGTGGCCTGGCCCCAGGTCACCGAGCAGTGGGGCAAGCAGATCGAGTACGCGGACCTGCGCTACCCCAACGGGTTCGCCATCCGCGCGGCCAACGTGCGGTTCCTGACCGATGCCCAGGCAGCCGCGGCCGCCAAGGCGAAACCCGGCGGCGCCGGCACGAATACAAGTACGAGTACAAGTACCAACACCAATCCGAATAACAATCCGACGCGACTCAAGAGCAAGAACGCGGAGAAAAACCGATGAGCAAGGAATACAAGGACCTACTGGTCGGTCTCGATATCGGCACTTCCAAGGTGGCCGCGGTAGTGGCGGAGTTGCGCCCCGACGGCAGCTACGAAGTGATCGGGATGGGCCAGTCAGAGTCCAAGGGTCTGAAGAAAGGGGTCGTGGTCAATATCGAGGCCACCGTGCAGTCCATCCAGCGGGCGCTGGAAGAGGCTGAGCTGATGGCCGACTGCAAGATTTCCGAAGTGTTCACCGGCATTGCCGGCAGCCATATCCGCAGCTTCAATTCCAGCGGCATGGTGGCGATCAAGGACAAGGAAGTCACCCAGACCGATGTGGCCCGGGTGATCGAGACCGCCAAGGCGGTCAATATCCCGACCGACCAGCAGATCCTGCACATTCTCACGCAGGAATTCATCATCGACGGCCAGGAAGACGTGCGCGAGCCCATCGGCATGAGCGGCATCCGGCTGGAGGTGAAGGTGCATATCGTCACCGGCGCGGTCAGCGCGGCGCAGAACATCGTCAAGTGCGTGCGCCGCTGCGGGCTGGAAGTGCACGACCTGATCCTGCAGCCGCTGGCGTCGAGCCTGGCGGTGCTGACCGAGGACGAGAAGGAACTGGGCGTGGTGCTGGTCGATATCGGCGGCGGTACGACCGACATCGCCATCTTCAGCGAAGGCGCGATCCGGCATACGGCCGTGATCCCCATCGCCGGCGACCAGATCACCAACGACATCGCCATGGCGCTGCGTACGCCTACACCCGATGCCGAAGACGTCAAGATCCAGTATGGCATCGCCAAGCAGGCTATCGCCGATCCGGAAGACATGATCGAGGTGCCCGGCGTGGGCGACCGCGGCACGCGCTCGCTGTCGCGCCAGGCGCTGGCGGCGGTGATCGAGCCGCGTATCGAGGAGTTGTACTCGCTGGTGCATCAGGTGGTGCGCGAGTCGGGCTATGAAGAACTGCTGTCGTCGGGCGTCGTGATCACCGGCGGTACCGCGATGATGCCGGGCATGGTGGAACTGGGCGAGGACATCTTCCTCAAGCCGGTTCGGGTCGGCGTGCCGGAATATCGGGGAAATTTGCACGAAGTTGTTAAGAGTCCGCGCTATTCGACCGTAATGGGACTACTGCTCGAAGGCCGCGTGCAACGCATGCGCGGCCGCAAGGTCGCGGTGCAGAGTGGTTCCGTCAAGCAGGTGTGGACCCGCATGAAGGAATGGTTCGTCGGCAATTTCTAAGTTGCCGCCGATTGGATTGCACTTGAATGAATGACGGGATTGTCCACGCTATTGTGGGCAATCCGTTGAACAGGCAGTTTTCTTTTGATGGTTTCTTGTTCAGTAACCAAGGGTTGCGGCGGGGAGGCTGCAGCGTTTGGCGGCTGATACTACTTGGAGGCAGTGATGGACTTTGACATGATCGAAACGGAATTGCAGGACGGCACCATCATCAAGGTGATCGGCGTGGGCGGCGCGGGCGGCAACGCTGTGCAGCACATGATCAGCCGTGGCGTGCAAGGCGTCGAATTTATCTGCATGAACACCGATGCGCAGGCGCTCAAGCGCTCCAGCGCTTCGCGTGTGCTGCAGCTCGGCAACACCGGCCTTGGGGCAGGCGCCAAGCCGGAGGTCGGCCGCAACTGCGCGGATCAGGCGCGCGAGCAGATCGCCGACTCGCTGCGCGGTGCCCATATGGTCTTCATCACTGCCGGCATGGGCGGCGGCACCGGTACCGGCGCTGCACCGGTCGTGGCCCAGGTTGCCAAGGAAATGGGCATCCTGACCGTGGGCGTGGTCAGCAAGCCCTTCGAGTTCGAAGGCGCGCGCCGTGCCAAGGTGGCGGAAGCCGGTTCCGGTGAGCTGGAGTCCTGCGTCGATTCGCTGATCGTTGTGCTTAACGAGAAGCTGTTCGAGGTCATGGGCGACGACGCCGAGATGGACAAGTGCTTCCAGTGCGCCGACGACGTGCTGCATAACGCAGTCGCGGGCATCGCCGAGATCATCAACGTCGATGGCTTGGTGAACGTCGACTTCGAAGACGTGAAGACGGTCATGGGCGAGCAGGGCAAGGCCATGATGGGCACGGCTACCGTGTCGGGCGTGGACCGCGCCCGCCTGGCTGCCGAGCAGGCTGTCGCCAGCCCGCTGCTGGAAGGCGTGGACCTGTCGGGCGCGCGCGGCGTGCTGGTCAACATCACGGCCAGCCGCTCGCTGAAGCTGTCGGAAACCAAGGAAGTCATGAACACCATCCGCAGCTATGCCGCGGAAGATGCCACCGTGATCTTCGGTACGGTGTACGACGATTCCATGGGCGACGCGCTGCGCGTGACGGTGGTGGCGACGGGCCTGGGCCGTTCGGCCAAGAAGCAACAGCCGATGACCCTGCTCAAGACCGGTACCGACAATATGCCGGTGCAGATGATGGGCAATATGACCAGCAGCGTGAACGCCGGCCACAGCAGCGCTCCCGATTACAGCAACCTGGACACGCCGGCGGTATGGCGCAGCTCGCGCGAGTCTGCGTCCGCCCACGTGGCCGCGTTGCAGGAAAAGGGTGTGGATACGTACGACATCCCGGCGTTCCTGCGCAAGCAGGCGGACTGAGTTGGCTCGGCAAGGTGTCGACAAGGCCGGCTGCCAGCCAGGCCCCGCCCCGGATCGGCGAAACACGCTAGCGCTCCCTATCCGCTCGTGTTGCGCCCGGTGGCGGTGGACTGACCAGCAGCCAGCCATGCCGCACCCGCGCTGACGCCCTCAGGCCGCATCCCGTCGCCGGGACAGGCGTGCCTCCGGCCGCCTCCCCGGACTGGTCTCCCGCCATCCCGGCCGGGATGTGCCGTCGTCCGCGCGTCGATCGCAAGATCGGCACGCGGACCCATTTGAAAAGCAGTGCGGCTCGAAGCCCTCCGGGCCTTGAGCCTGGCGCCATCAATGCCGCCCAGGAAACGAGTCTGGCGTGCCGCGCAGATCTGCGCGCGGCGCCATAGGCTCCCTCCGCCAGCCAAAGTCTCGCCTATGTCGGACAATTCCTACGGCATACCCGGCAGTGTCAGACTTGGGCGCCTGCGGCTGGCGCACTATGATGCTAAACAGGGTTTTTACCGAGACAGGAAGACACAGCATGATCGAAATTGGAGCGCGTGTGCCCGACGCCACGCTGAACGAGTTCTTTGAGGTCGAGACCGGCGGCTGCGCTCTCGGGCCCAATTCCTTCTCGGCCGCCGAACTCGCCCGTGGCCGCAAGATCGTGGTGTTCGGCCTGCCCGGCGCCTTTACCCCCACCTGCTCCGCCAAGCATGTGCCGGGCTACTTGGCGCAGGCCGAAGCGCTGCGCGCGGCCGGCGTGGACGAAGTCTGGTGCGTCTCGGTCAACGATGCCTTTGTCATGGGCGCCTGGGGCCGCGAGCAGAACACCGAAGGCAAGGTGCGCATGATGGCCGATGGCAGCGCCGAGTGGACGCGCCGCCTGGGCCTGGACCAGGACCTTACCGCACGCGGCATGGGTGTACGCTCCAAGCGTTACGCCATGGTCATCGACGATGGCGTGGTGACCCACCTGTGGCTTGAAGCGCCTGGCGAATTCAAGGTCAGCAGCGCTGAAGCGGTGCTTGCGGCGTTGCGCGCGTAATACGTGAATGTGTCATTGAGTAACTAACAAGTTACTTAAAGTGCACTTGTGGCGGCTTATTTCTTCGGTACTAACAGACCGAAACAAAGTGGCGCAGCGCAGCAAACGAAGCAATGGTAAAATCGCTATATTAGAAAGTGTACTTGATAGATTTTAATAATAGCTGAGAACGTCATGCTCAAACAGCGCACCATCAAATCCCTGGTCAAGACCGTTGGCATAGGCTTGCACTCGGGCCGTAAAGTGACGCTGACGCTGCGCCCGGCTCCGGTGGATGCCGGTATCGTATTCACCCGCGTCGACCTGCCCGAAGCCGTCGAGATCCCCGCGAGCGCGTCAGCCATTGGCGATACGCGTCTTGCATCGGTCCTGCAGAAGGATGGCGCGCGCGTGTCGACCGTGGAACATTTGATGTCCGCCTGCGCGGGCCTTGGCATCGACAATCTGTACGTGGATGTCGATGCCGAGGAAATCCCGATCATGGACGGCAGCGCTGCATCCTTCGTCT
Organism: Cupriavidus sp. 05N39; assembly: GCF_056397325.1. Taxonomy (NCBI): domain Bacteria; kingdom Pseudomonadati; phylum Pseudomonadota; class Betaproteobacteria; order Burkholderiales; family Burkholderiaceae; genus Cupriavidus; species Cupriavidus sp. 05N39. Next base: position 11,413 of record NZ_JBFTNE010000046.1, on the reverse strand, counting down.
TCCTGTTGCAGTCGGCCGAAATCGAGCAGCAGTCCGCGCCCAAGCGTTTTATCCGCGTGAAGAAGGCCGTGGAAGTCCGCGAGGGCGACAAGCTGGCGCGCCTGGAGCCTTACTTCGGCTTCAAGCTGGCTTTCACCATCGACTTCCGTCACCCCGCGGTGGACAAGACCGGCCAGACCTTCTCCATCGATTTCGCCGATACAAGTTACGTGCGCGAGATTGCCCGCGCCCGCACTTTTGGCTTCGCCCACGAAGTCGAGGCGTTGCGGGAGATGGGGCTGGCGCGTGGCGGCAGTCTGGATAACGCCATCGTGCTCGATGAGCATCGGATGCTGAACAACGAGGAGCTGCGCTACGGCGACGAGTTCGTGCGCCACAAGATCCTTGATGCGATCGGCGATCTGTATGTGGTCGGCCATCCCTTGATTGGTGCCTATGTCGCCAACAAATCCGGCCACGGGCTGAACAACCAGCTGTTGCGGGCATTGCTGGCGGATCAGGAAGCGTATGAGATGGTGACGTTCGAGCGGGCCGAGGAAGCGCCGCCGGCGTTTTTGCCGCAGTTGCAGCCGGTGTTTGCATAACGCCTGCCGGGGGGGCAGGGTTCTGGTATCACCGGAAGGCCGGCGCAAGCCGGCTTTTTTACGTCCAGGGCACGGGCTTCAGGAACCAGCGCCGGTCGTCGTCTTTTGCCGATGATGCGACAACAGGGTATTCAGGGCATCCCGCAACGGCGACTCGGGCAACTCCTGCGCCAGTTGCGTCAGGCTGGACAAGCCGGTCGCCGACATCCGGGCCACCTTGGGCCGCACTACCGGCCCGGTGTCCCAGTCACTCTGCCGGCCCACCTCGGGTTGTACCCTCACCCGGATTGCGGTAATCTGCGATCCCCGCTGTTGCAACCTGGAAAGTAGTGTAGGAACCACTTGCCGGACACGTGCAGCGGCTGCCCCATGGGCGGCCAGCAACAGCAAAGTTCGCTCCGACTGGCCTTGGCCGACACCGCGGGCGTCCTGCTTGACGCCCGCGACAGCGATGCCGTCCTGCAGGCCGCGTGGCAGGAGCGACAGCACCTCAGCTTCCAGTACCGCCAGTTCCCGCGCCGTCTGCATCAGGGCCGAGACCGGGCCGGCTTTGTCCAGCCAGTCGTTAAGCGGCTTGGCGGCGGGCGTCTGGAGGGCGTGATGGGTAAACATGCGCATGCGCGCATTCTAGCGTGCCGTTCGCGCCAGCGCGGCGGCTTATGCGCCGCAGCCACGAAGCCGGCGCCAGGCCTTGCATGGGAAGGATTGCATCATGCAGATCATCGTGCTTCATCCGCGCCTGCCGCGCGTGCGTCATTTCACCTTGTCACGGGGGAAGATTTTCGCCGGCATCGTGCTGCTGTGCCTGGTTGTCGCGCTGGTCTCGTCGGCGCTGACCTGGATCGTGGCGCGGGCGGGCATTAGCGCGCCAGTCCGTGCACCGGGCGACGATGCCTACCTGCGCGCCAATCTCAATGTGCTGGCCGCCCGCGTGGGCGAGATCCAGGCCCGTATGGTGAGGCTGGATGCGCTTGGCGAGCGGGTTTCCGGGCTTGCCGGCATCGCACCCAAGGAATTCGACTTCAAGCAGCCGCCTGGCCGTGGTGGCCTCGCGCCCTCGGCGCAGTCGCGCACCTCGAGTCTGCCTGAGCTGCAACTCGCGCTGGCGAGTCTGTCCGAGCAGGCTGACAGGCATGCGGACTATTTCGATGTGGTGGCCAGCACCTTGCTGGATCGCCGGATCGAGGATCGCCGGGTTCCACGCGTGCTGCCGGTAGCGACCGGCTACGATGCATCCGGCTTCGGCTGGCGCTTCGACCCATTTACCGGGCGCCGCTCCCCGCATGACGGCGTCGATTTTTCCGCGCCCGCGGGCACGCCGATCGTCGCGGCCGCCGGGGGCGTGGTGGCGGCGGCGGAGTGGCACGCCGAATACGGCAACCTGATCGATCTCGATCACGGCAATGGCCTCAAGACCCGTTATGCGCATGCTTCCAGGCTGCTGGTGAAGCCCGGCGACCTCGTCAAGCCGGGCCAGCAGATCGCGCTGGTGGGCTCCACCGGGCGCTCCACAGGCGCCCACCTGCATTTCGAGGTGCATGTGGACGGTGTGCCGCAGAATCCGAATCGCTTCCTCGCCGTGGCGAAATCATCACCTGCGCAGGTTGCCCAGGCAATAATTCCAACCGATCGTACGGCAATCCGTTGAAGAATCCGCGACCCGCCCCGATGTCGGGGGGATTGGATGCGCGGGCCCCATCCGGACAGGTAGCGTTTCGCCCGCCGCTTGGTTCCGGTCGTGACCCGCGCGCGTGATAAACTCGGCGTTTTGCGCCAATCTTCCTATTTCCTCGCGCGGTCCGCCCTGGGCAGCCGGCCAAGCCGGCGGCCAGGCCGCCTAGTGCGTACCACGGCGGCGTACCACTCGCGTAGGTGAAAGCAATCGATGATCACGGGCCTTCTCAAGAAAGTCTTCGGCAGCCGTAATGAACGGCTGATCAAACAATATGGCAGGACCGTCGCGCAGATCAATGCGCTGGAGCCGAAGTTCGAGGCACTTTCGGATGACGACCTGCGTGGCATGACCGAGGTCTTCCGGCAGCGCCATGCCGCCGGGGAGTCGCTCGAGGCCTTGCTGCCCGAGGCCTTCGCGGTGTGCCGCGAGGCCAGCAAGCGGATCATGAAGATGCGCCACTTCGACGTCCAGATGATCGGCGGCATGGTGCTGAACGATAACAAGATCGCCGAAATGCGCACCGGCGAGGGCAAGACCCTCACCGCGACGCTGGCGGTGTACCTCAACGCCATCACCGGCAAGGGCGTGCACGTTGTCACGGTCAACGACTACCTGGCCCAGCGCGACGCCGAATGGATGGGGCGCCTGTACAACTTCCTCGGCCTGTCGGTCGGCGTGAACCTGTCGCAGATGCCGCATGACCAGAAGGCGGCGGCCTATGCGGCCGACATCACCTACGGCACCAACAACGAGTTCGGCTTCGATTACCTGCGCGACAACATGGTCTACGACCCTGGCCAGCGCGTGCAACGGCCGCTGAACTACGCCATCGTCGACGAGGTGGACTCGATCCTGATCGACGAGGCGCGCACGCCGCTGATCATCTCGGGCCAGGCGGAGAACCATACCGACCTGTACCAGCGCATGAACGGCGTTCCCAAGCTGCTCGAGCGCCAGATTGGCGAGGAAAAGGCCGATGGCACCGGCGTCGAGAAGCCGGGCGACTACTTCGTCGACGAGAAGGGCCACCAGGTCTACCTGACCGAGGCCGGCCATGAGAAGGCGGAGGTGATCCTGGCGCAGCAGGGCCTGATCGGCGAGGGCGAATCGCTCTACGCGCCGCAGAACATCACGCTGATGCATCACCTGTACGCGGCCCTGCGCGCGCACAGCCTGTTCCATCGCGACCAGCATTATGTGGTGCAGAACGACGAAGTCGTGATCGTCGACGAGTTCACCGGCCGCCTGATGACGGGACGGCGCTGGTCCGACGGCCTGCACCAGGCGGTGGAAGCCAAGGAAGGCGTGACCATCCAGCAGGAAAACCAGACGCTGGCCACGATCACCTTCCAGAACTACTTCCGCATGTACGAGAAGCTGTCCGGCATGACCGGCACGGCCGATACGGAAGCCTACGAATTCCAGGAAATCTATGGCCTGGAAGTGGTGGTGATCCCCACCAACCGCACGGCCCAGCGCAAGGACTTCCAGGACCAGATCTACAAGACCTCGACCGAGCGCTACGATGCCGTGGTGCGCGATATCCGCGATTGCTACGACCGCGGCCAGCCCGTGCTGGTGGGCACCACCTCGATCGAGACTTCGGAATACCTCTCGGACCTGCTGAACAAGGCAAAACTGCCGCACCAGGTGCTCAACGCCAAGCAGCACGCGCGTGAAGCCGAGATCGTGGCGCAGGCGGGCCGGCCCAAGATGGTCACCATCGCCACCAATATGGCGGGCCGTGGTACCGACATCGTGCTGGGCGGCAATGTGGAGAAGCAGGCCGGCTTTATCGAGGCCGACGAAAGCCTATCCGACGCCGACAAGGCCGCGCGCATCGCCCAGCTGAAGGGCGAATGGCAGTCGCTGCACGAGCAGGTCAAGGCCGCCGGCGGCCTGCATATCGTGGGCACCGAGCGCCACGAGTCGCGCCGTATCGACAACCAGCTGCGTGGCCGTGCCGGCCGCCAGGGTGACCCGGGCTCGTCCCGCTTCTACCTGTCGCTGGACGACCAGCTGCTGCGCATCTTCGCCGGCGACCGCGTGCGCGCCATCATGGAACGCCTGAAGATGCCGGAAGGAGAGCCGATCGAGGCGGGCATCGTCACGCGCTCGATCGAGTCCGCCCAGCGCAAGGTCGAAGGCCGCAACTTCGATATCCGCAAGCAATTGCTGCAGTACGACGACGTTGCCAACGACCAGCGCAAGGAAATCTACAAGCTGCGCAATGAAGTGCTCGAGTCGCAAGATGTCGGCGAGATGGTGAAGAACCTGCGCGAGAGCGTGCTGGTCGAGATGTTCCGCGACCACGTGCCGGCCGACACCATGGAAGAGCAGTGGGACATCRCCGGCCTGGAAGCCAAGCTGCGCGACGAATGGTCGCTGGAAGTGCCGCTGGCCAAGACCATCGAGGCCGCGCAGAGCATCGAGGACGAAGAACTGCTGAACCTGATCATGCGTGCCGCCGACGAGCGTTACGAAGCCAAGGTCAGCCAGGTCGGCCGCGAATCCTTTGCCGGGTTCGAGCGCTCGGTGATGCTGCAAAGCATCGACACCCACTGGCGCGAACACCTGGCGGCGCTGGACCACCTGCGCCAGGGCATCCACCTGCGCGGCTATGCGCAGAAGGATCCCAAGCAGGAATACAAGCGCGAATCGTTCGAACTGTTCGCCCGCCTGCTCGACGTGATCAAGGTCGAAGTCACGCGCGTGATCTTCAACGTGCAGATCCAGTCTCCGGAAGAGCTCGAGCAGGCCTCGGAGCAGATCGAGGAAGGCCTGTCGCATCTCGCCAACGTGCAGTACAAGCATGACGAGTTCGACGAGGCTACCCAGGTGGCCGAGGGCGCCGGCAGCAGCGCGCCCGAGCGTGCCGGCATCGCCTACGCCGCCGCGGCTGAGGCTGCCGGCATGGCCAAGGTGGGGCGCAACGATCCCTGCCCGTGCGGCTCCGGCAAGAAGTTCAAGCTGTGCCACGGCAAGCTCAGCTAAGCCGCGCACAGTGAAGTCAGCAAACATGCCCGCGCAAGCGGGCATGTTCGTCAGGGGAGGCGCACCATGTACTGTCCGCCGCCGCCTGGCAGCAGCAGAAACTGCATAACCAGCAACGTCGAACGCATAGAGGAACGCACATGGCCGTCAACCTGCCCCTGCCGCTGGCAGAGAACCTGAAACCTGTCGCCGGCGTCGAGCTCGGCTGGGCTGAAGCGGGTGTCCGCAAGGCCAACCGCAAGGACGTGCTGGTGGTGCGCGTTGCCGAAGGCAGCACCGTGGCCGGCGTGTTCACCCGCAACCGCTTCTGCGCCGCGCCGGTGCAGGTCTGCCGCGAGCACCTGGCCGCGGCCAAGGGCATCCGTGCGATCGTGGTCAACACCGGTAACGCCAACGCAGGCACCGGCGAACCGGGCCTGGCCAACGCCCGCGCCACGTGCGACGCGCTGGCCGCGCAACTCGGCATTGCTGCCGAGCAGGTGCTGCCGTTCTCGACCGGCGTGATCCTCGAGCCGCTGCCGGTGGACCGCATCGTCGCCGCGCTGCCTGCCGCGATTGCCAACGCCAAGGCCGACAACTGGCTGGCCGCGGCGGAATCGATCATGACCACCGACACGCAGCCCAAGGCCGCCTCGCGCACCGTGCAGATCGGCGGCAAGACCGTGACGCTGTCCGGCATCAGCAAGGGCGCGGGCATGATCCGTCCCAATATGGCGACCATGCTGGGCTTTATCGCTACCGACGCTACGGTGTCGCAGGACGTCGTACAGGCACTGGTGTCGTACGCGGCGGACCGCTCCTTCAACAGCATCACCATCGACGGCGACACCTCGACCAATGACTCCTTCGTGCTGATCGCCAGCGGCAAGGCAGGCGCGCCGGCCATCGAGCGTGCCGAAGGGGCGGATTTCGAGGCGCTGCGCGCCGCGCTGACCGACCTGTCGCAGGAACTGGCGCAGATGATCGTGCGCGATGGCGAAGGCGCCACCAAGCTGATGACCATCCAGGTCGAGGGCGGCAAGGACGTGGCCGAATGCCGCCTGATCGCCTACGCGGTGGCGCATTCGCCGCTGGTCAAGACCGCCTTCTACGCCTCGGACCCCAACCTGGGCCGCATCCTGGCGGCCGTGGGCTACGCCGGCGTCGACGATCTCGAGGTCGAGCATGTCAATTTGTGGCTGGACGATGTCCTGGTCGCGCGCGACGGCGGCCGTAATCCCGATTATCGCGAGGAAGACGGCCAGCGCGTGATGAAGCAGGCCGAGATCACCGTGCGCATCGCGCTCGGGCGCGGCGATGCCACCGCCACGGTCTGGACCTGCGACCTGTCGCACGATTACGTTTCGATCAACGCGGACTACCGTTCGTAAGCACCATCGCGTGCGTGCCGCTCCCGCCAGCGCGGGGCGGCGCGCTAGCCGCCAGCACTCCCGCCAACGATCCGCCAGCCTTTCCTTCAAGCCGCCATGTCCGACCTTGCCGCCCGCCTCGACAGTTTCCTCGCCCGCCTTGAACAATGGCTGCCGCCCCAGCTGACCGAGTCTGACTGGAAGGAAGCGGTCGCCTTCCGCTGGCGCAAGCGGCAGAGCCTGTTCGGCAACATCGGCTACCTGCAGGCGATCCGCCAGCTGCCGCCGATCCATCTCGACGACCTGAAGAACATCGAGCGCCAGAAAGACGCCATCGTCGCCAACACGCGTCAGTTCGTGCAGCGCCTGCCGGCCAACAATGTGCTGCTGACGGGCGCGCGCGGCACGGGCAAGTCCTCGCTGATCAAGGCCTGCCTCAATGCCTTCGTCAAGGATGGCCTGCGGCTGGTGGAAGTCGACAAGGACGACCTGGGCGACCTGGGCGACATCGTCGAGCAACTGTCGGGGCGTCCGGAGCGCTTCGCCATCTTCTGCGACGACCTGTCCTTCGAGGAAGGCGAGTCGGGCTACAAGTCGCTGAAATCGGCGCTGGATGGCTCGGTGGCGGCGCAGTCGGACAATGTGCTGATCTACGCCACTTCCAATCGCCGCCACCTGCTGCCCGAATACATGAAGGACAACGAAACCTACCGGCACACCGACGATGGCGAGATCCATCCCGGCGAGGTGGTGGAGGAAAAGATCTCGCTGTCCGAGCGCTTCGGGCTGTGGCTGTCGTTCTATCCGCCCAAGCAGGACGAGTACCTGGCCATCGTTGGCCACTGGCTCGGGCATTTCGGCTGCAGCGCCGAAGACGTCGCCGCGGCGCGCGGCGACGCGCTGGTGTGGGCCCTGGAGCGCGGCTCGCGCTCGGGCCGGGTGGCCTGGCAGTTCGCCCGCGACTGGGGCGGCAAGCATGGCAAGCCCTTCATCGCTTCCGCGCAGGACGGCCAGGCATGAGCGAGGCAGCGCGAGCAGCCGGCGARGCCACGCCGGCGCGCAAGGTGACCGAGGTTGCCGTGGGCGTGATGGTGCAGGCCGACGGCCGTTTCCTGCTGGCCCAGCGGCCGGCTGGCAAGCCCTACGAAGGCTACTGGGAGTTTCCCGGCGGCAAGCTGGAGCAGGGTGAATCGGTGGAAGATGCGCTGGCGCGCGAACTGCACGAGGAACTCGGCATCGAGGTGGGCGCGTGCGTGCGCTGGCACGTGCTGGAGCATGACTACCCGCATGCCTATGTGCGCCTGCACTTCTGCAAGGTCACGGCGTGGACGGGCGAACTGGTCGGCCGCGAGGGCCAGGCCTTCTCATGGCAATCGGCGCCGGTGGACGTGGGGCCCTTGCTGCCCGCCACCATCCCCGTGGTGGACTGGCTGGCTGCCGAGGGCGGCGGCGCCTGAACTGGCGGGGCCGCAACGGCCCTGCGGAGCTTACTCCTCGTCTTCCTGGTCCTGCGAGGGGTTCTCGCCGGGTTTGCCGCCGATCACGTACTTCTCGGAAGCCCAGGCGCCCAGGTCGATCTGTTTGCAGCGGTTGGAGCAGAAGGGACGGAATTTATTCTCCGGCACCCAGGCCACGTCCGTACCGCAGGTGGGGCATTTGACTACGGTTGTCATTGCTTCAGAAATCAAAAATCAGAAATTGCAGAGCTTGAGCAGGAAAGGGATGTCGGCGTCGACCGAGCGCGGACGAAGGTCGCCATCCTGCTGCGTGAAACGAACCCACAGCATGTACTTGTTGGCGCTCATCTCTGGGATGAAAGCCAGCAGGGAATCATCCAGCAGCACCTGCATCAACTGGTAGCTGCGCCCGGACAGCATCTGCTGGTAGCTGCCGCCGGTGGCGATGACCTTGCCGCTCTGGCCGGACTCGCGCAACAGGCGCAACACGGTGTCGGTGCCAATGCGAAGCGGCACCAGCGGGCGTGCCCACTTGAGGATGTCCGAGCGGCGGTCTTCGGCGGGGCGATGCTGCCAGGCGTAGTAGGCCGGCAGGTCGAACTCGCAGGTGCCGCCCGGGATGATGGCGCGGCTGCGGATACTGGTCAGCCACTCGTTGTCGGTGAGCAACTGGCCGGCCTTGCCGACGGTCTGGTTGAGCTGGGCCATGGCCTGCTCGATCTCACCGATTACGCCATCCAGCGCGCCCTGGTCGATCTGCGGATTGGCGCGCAGCGCGGCCAGCGCCTGGCGCTGGCGCTCCAGTTCCTTGAGCAGGTCGGTCTTCAGGTCCGCGCGGCCGGCGACGTCAATGATCTCGAACAGAGTCGTCAACGCCACATGATGCTGCAGGGCGTGATCCTGGGCGAGGAAATAATCCAGCCGATCGAACAGGTCTTCCAGGCGCAGGAGAGTCCTGATGCGTTCGTTAAAAGGATATTCGTACAGAATCAATGGGTATGTCCGTGCAACAGGGCGGGTTGGCGGGTGGGCAGTCTGACCCTGGGCGGCGTATCGGAGCCGAGATTGCATCCGGTGCGCCTGGGTCCGCTCGATGTGACTCGGCGTGGGCCCGCGATATCGGCAGTATGCGGCCATTTCCCGCGTGGTTCCAGCGCATTCTATGCGAGTCCGCAAATCAGAACAAATGAAACAGCCGACTTAGGGTGCAGCATTCAGGGTGCGGCATTCGTCGCCGCACAAACATGGTGCCTAGCCAGCGGCCAGGCCGCGGTAAAGCTGGTCGAGACGGTCCACCTGCGCTGGCAGCGCCTCCGGCGGCCCATCGTTGTCGATCACATCGTCGGCAGCGGCCAGGCGGTCGCCGCGCCGCGCCTGCCTGGCCATGATGGCCTGGACCTGGCCCTGGCTGAAGCCGTTGCGCGCCATGACGCGGGCGACCTGGGTGGTCTCGCTGCAATCAACCACCAGCACCCGGTCCACCCGCGCGCGCCATGAGCCTGATTCGACCAGTAGCGGCACCACGTAGATCAGGTAGGGGTGAAGCCCGGAGGCGCGGATCGCGGCGGCGCGCGCTTCGGTCAGTTGGCGGATCAGGGGATGGGTAATGCCTTCGAGCCGGGCCTTGGCCGCCGGGTCGGAGAACACCAGCTCGCGCATGGCGTTGCGGTCCATGGCGCCGTCGTCGCGCAGGCACGTGGGGCCAAACGCTTCGAGCAGGGCCGGGATGGCCAGGCCGCCCGGCGCGGTGATCTCGTGCGCGAGCAGGTCGGTGTCGATCAGGGCGGCGCCGCGCGCGGCGAACAGGTCCGCCACGCGAGTCTTGCCGGAGCCGATGCCTCCGGTCAGTCCGATTTGCAGCATATCGATCTCAAAGCTTGCGGTGGTGCTTGTCGTGGTTCCATGGGCCGGCATGCGGCCGGCGTCATTCAGCCCGCGATGCCCAGCGGCAGCACATTGCTGCCGAAGAACAGCACGAGCAGGCCGGCGCCGGCGATATAGGGGCCGAAGGCGAAGTGCGTATCGCGATCCTGACGGCGCAGCGCGATATTGGCAAGCGCGAATACCAGGGCCACCACCGACGACAGCAGCACCAGCGCCGGCAGCGCCTGCCAGCCGAACCAGGCTCCCATCGCGCCCATCAGCTTGAAGTCGCCGTAGCCCATGCCCTCCTTGCCGCGCACCAGCTTGAACACCCAGTACACCGTCCATAGCAGCAGATAGCCTGCGGCGGCGCCGGTCACCGCGTCGGCCAGCGGGGCGAAGAGTCCGCCGAGATTGAGCAGCAGGCCCAGCCACAGCAGCGGCAGGGTGATCTGGTCGGGCAGCAGTTGCGTGTCGGCGTCGATCAGGGTGAGGGCGATCAGGGCCCAGATCATGGCGATGGCCGCCAGCGCCTGCCAGGTCGGCCCGAAGTGGGCGGCGGCCAGCGCGGTCAGCAGCGCGGTGGCTGCCTCTACCAGGGGATAGCGTGCGCCGATGGGTGCGCGGCAGGCCGAACAGCGTCCGCGCAGCACCAGATAGCTCAGCACCGGGATGTTCTCCAGCACGCCGATGGCATGTCCGCAGTGCGGACATGCCGAGCGCGGCACCATCAGGTTGTAGGCCTCGGGATGGGGAAGCGGGTCATCGCGTAGCTCGGCGATGTAGTTGGCTTCCTCGCGGTCGATCATGCGCGGCAGGCGGTGCACCACCACATTCAGGAAGCTGCCGACCAGCAAGCCAACCAGCGCGGCGGCGGCCACCAGGAACCAGGGCGGCAGCGCCGCAAGCCCGGCGATGGTCTGCGCGGGGGCAGCCAGTGAGGAAATCGCGCCGCTGGCGCCGTCCGCGGAAAACAGCCACATGCCTTACACCACCTGTCCCAGTTTGAAGATCGGAAGATACATTGCCACCACCATGCCGCCAATCAGCACGCCCAGCACCACGATGATCAGCGGCTCGATCAGGCTGGAGATGGCGGCCACGGCGTCGTCGACCTCGCGCTCGTAGAACTCGGCCACCTTCAGCAGCATATTGTCCAGCGCGCCCGACTCCTCGCCGATCTGCGTCATCTGCAGCACCATATTGTCGAACACATGGGTGGCCTGCATGGCGTTGGTCAGGCTGGTACCGATGCGCACCGATTGTTCGATCTCCTTGGTGGCGTCGTAGTAGACCCAGTTGCCGGCGGCGCCGGCCACGGATTCCATCGACTCCACCAGCGGCGTGCCGGCGGCGAACATGGTCGCCAGCGTCCGCGTCCAGCGGGCGATTACCGCCTTGCGGAACAGCGAGCCGAAGATCGGCAGCTTGAGCAGCATGCGGTCGCTGGCGCGCTGGACTTTTTCCGATCGTTTCAGGCTCCGTATATAC